>NZ_JBEXSD010000026.1:0-72540 GCF_040613495.1 Nocardioides sp. NPDC006273
TACCCCTTGCTCTCCAGCGTCCGCAGCATCCGGCTGACGTAGCCGGAGTCGAGGCCGCCGAGTCTGGTCCTGAGATCCTGAACCGTCTCGGCGCCACGCTCGTGCCAACTCGGACGACGGGAGTGACGTCTCGGCGGTCACCCGGCCGGGGAGTCAGGTTCCGTACGCGACAGGGCAGTGCCCGGCTTGTAGAGGCCGAAGGTGGCCGATGACGGTTCCCCACCGAGTGCGGCGGCGACGATCACGAAGAAGTTGGGCTTCACCCACGGACCGTGGCCGGTGCACTCGCCGGCGACGACACGGCGGCCGCTCCAGGTCAGCGGGAGCGTGGTGACGACGTCGCGGCGTACGACGACCTCCTTGGTCGGCACCGCCTTGCGGCAGTCGACCGTCGACCAGACCAGGTCGCCGCCCTTCTGCGAGATCCGCACCTGGAGCGCGTCCGCGGACAGCTTCCAGGTGCACGCAGACGCCTTCACGGTGCGCAGCTGCAGCGGGATGGTGACGTTGTCTTCGGCGTAGCCGTCGGCGACGGCGGGCTCGACGATGATGTCAGAGGGGGAGCACTCGCCGGTCGGCTCTGGCGGCGCGCTGCTCTTGGGCTTGTTGGGCTTGTTGGGCTTGTCGGGCTTGTTGCCGCCCGCGTTGCCCGCCTGCTTCGACGGCTCCGCGCTCGGCGTCGGCGTGACCGTCACGGTCGCCGTGGGCTGGTCGGCCACGGGTGCGGCGGTGTCGTCCGGCTCGTCGGAGGCGTTGACGAAGAACCTCGAGAGCCCGACGATCAGGAGCAGGACGATCGAGAGCACAGCCAGCCGCCGGCGCCAGTAGACCGAGGCCGGTAGCCGTCCTCCAGTCCTTCTCGCACGGGCCATAGGCGACACCGTAATGATCCCGCGCCCAGGTTTCGGGGTGCCACTCCGTGGCAATACCTGTCGCACGGCACAATCTGGGTGTGACCGATCTCCACGACGCCGTTCTGGACTGGTACGACGCCAACGCCCGCGAACTCCCGTGGCGCACCTCGACCGCGACGCCGTGGTCGGTGATGGTCAGCGAGTTCATGCTCCAGCAGACCCCGGTCTCGCGCGTGCTCCCGGTCCACGAGGCCTGGCTGGAGCGCTGGCCGACCCCGGCCGACCTCGCCGCGGAGCCGACCGGTGAGGCCGTACGCGCCTGGGGCCGCCTCGGCTACCCGCGCCGAGCGCTGAGGCTGCACGCCGCCGCCACCGCCATCGTCGCGGATCACGGCGGCGAGGTGCCCGACAGCTACGACGACCTCATCGAGCTTCCGGGCGTCGGCGACTACACCGCGGCGGCGATCGCCACCTTCGCCTACGGCAAGCGTCACGTCGTCCTCGACACGAACGTACGCCGTGTCTTCGCCAGGACGCTGAGCGGAGTCGAGTTTCCTTCGCAGTCGGTCAACAAGGCCGAGCGCGAGCTCGCCGCCGGCGTACTCCCGCCGGAAGAGCCCACCGCCGCCACCTGGTCGGTCGCCGTGATGGAGCTCGGTGCGCTGGTCTGCACGGCAGCCAATCCATCCTGTGCCCGCTGCCCAGTCGCGGACCTGTGCGCCTGGCGCGCGGCCGGCCACCCCGCGTACGACGGGCCGCCTCGCAAGGTCCAGACCTGGGCCGGCACCGACCGTCAGTGCCGGGGCCGCCTCCTGGCCGTCCTCCGCGACGCTGACTCCCCCGTCCACCGCAGCCGGCTCGACGTGGTCTGGGCCGACGAGACCCAGCGTAAGCGTGCCCTTGACGGGCTCCTGAAAGACAACCTGGCAACCGAGGTGGAACCAGACTTCTTCGCCCTCCCCTAACCCCGCCGAGTGGTTAGTGGTGGCGACCCGAAACCGTAGAAATGGCGAACGAAACTATCCTTTCGTTCCCCACAACTACCGATTCGGACCGCCACTCCTAACCACTCGGCCGCCACTTCTACCGACTCGGCGCGCCATTTCTACCGACTCGGCGGGAAATCAATGAGGCCCCGGCTTGAATCAAGCCGGGGCCTCATTGGCGGGTGCTACTCGGAGTCGGGCTTGGGCTTGTCCGCCTCGGTCGACTCGTCCTGGTCGGGGAGCTCGATATCAGAGATCGACGCGCCCTCGAGGGGAGGTACGTCCGGGATGGACGAACGCTTCTGGCCCTTGAAGGTGAACTGCGCGGCAGGACCCTCACCCTCGACGTCGACCAGCACGATCTCGCCCGGGCCGATGTCGCCGTAGAGCATCTTCTCGGCGAGCACGTCCTCGAGCTCGCGTTGGACCGTACGACGCAGCGGTCGGGCGCCCAGGACCGGGTCGAAACCGCGCTCGGCGAGCACCTTCTTCGCGGCCGTGGTGAGCTCGATGCCCATGTCGCGGTCCTTGAGACGGATCTCGACGGACGCGATCATGTTGTCGACCATCGAGATGATCTGCTCCTGCGACAGCGGCGGGAACACGATGACCTCGTCGACACGGTTGAGGAACTCCGGACGGAAGTGCTGCTTGAGCTCGTCGGAGACCTTCGACTTCATCTTCTCGTAGGAGCCCGCCTTGTCGCTGGCCTGGGAGAAGCCCAGGTTGACCGACTTCGCGATGTCCCGGGTGCCGAGGTTGGTGGTCATGATGATGACGGTGTTCTTGAAGTCGACCACGCGGCCCTGGGAGTCGGTAAGGCGACCTTCCTCCAGGATCTGCAGCAGCGAGTTGAAGATGTCCGGGTGAGCCTTCTCGACCTCGTCGAAGAGCACCACGGAGAACGGCTTGCGGCGCACCTTCTCGGTGAGCTGGCCACCCTCCTCGTACCCCACGTAGCCCGGAGGCGATCCGAAGAGCCGCGAGACGGTGTGCTTCTCGCCGAACTCCGACATGTCGAGCTGGATCAGCGCGTCCTCGTCGCCGAAGAGGAACTCGGCGAGCGTCTTGGACAGCCAGGTCTTACCGACACCGGACGGGCCGGCGAAGATGAACGAACCGCCGGGGCGCTTCGGGTCCTTCAGACCCGCACGCGTACGCCGGATGGCACGCGAGAGGGCCTTGACCGCCTGGTCCTGGCCGATGACGCGCTTGTGGAGCTCGTCCTCCATGCGCAGCAGGCGCTGAGACTCCTCCTCGTTGACCTGCACCATCGGGATGCCGGTCGCCACGGCGAGAACCTCGGCGATCAGCTCCTCGTCGACCTCGGCGACCTCGTCCATGTCACCGGCACGCCAGGCCTTCTCGCGCTCGGCCTTCTTGGCGATGAGCTGCTTCTCCTCATCACGCAGTCGGGCAGCCGCCTCGAAGTCCTGGCCGTCGATCGCGGCCTCCTTGCGCTGGCGCACGTCGGCGATCTTGTCGTCGTACTCCCGCAGGTCGGCCGGGGCCGTCATCCGGCGGATGCGCAGGCGCGAGCCGGCCTCGTCGATCAGGTCGATGGCCTTGTCCGGAAGGAACCGGTCGGAGATGTAGCGGTCGGCCATGGTCACCGCGGCGACCAGCGCCTCGTCGGTGATGGTCACCCGGTGGTGGGCCTCGTAACGGTCGCGGATGCCCTTGAGCATCTCGATCGCGACCGCGATCGTCGGCTCCGGCACCTGGATCGGCTGGAAGCGGCGCTCGAGAGCGGCGTCCTTCTCCAGGTATTTCCGATATTCGTCCAGCGTGGTCGCACCGATGGTCTGCAGCTCACCGCGAGCCAGCATCGGCTTCAGGATGCTCGCCGCGTCGATGGCGCCTTCGGCCGCACCGGCTCCGACGAGGGTGTGGATCTCGTCGATGAACAGCACGATGTCGCCGCGGGTCTTGATCTCCTTGAGCACCTTCTTGAGGCGCTCCTCGAAGTCACCGCGGTAGCGCGAGCCGGCGACGAGCGCACCCAGGTCGAGCGTGTAGATCTGCTTGTCCTTGAGCGTCTCGGGGACGGTGCCCTTGACGATGTCCTGAGCCAGACCCTCGACGATCGACGTCTTGCCGACGCCGGGCTCGCCGATGAGGACCGGGTTGTTCTTCGTACGCCGCGAGAGCACCTGCATCACGCGCTCGATCTGGGCCTCGCGACCGATGATCGGGTCGAGCTTGCCGTCGCGGGCGTCCTGGGTCAGGTTGCGGCCGAACTGGTCGAGCACGAGGCTGGAGGAAGGCGCCTCGGTCGAGGTCGTGCCGGCCGTCGCAGTGGCGCCGGAGGTGCCGGCCTGGCCCTCCTTGCCCTGGAAGCCCGAGAGCAGCTGGATGACCTGCTGGCGGACCCGGTTGAGGTCGGCGCCGAGCTTCTGCAGCACCTGGGCGGCAACGCCCTCGCCCTCACGGATCAGGCCGAGCAGGATGTGCTCGGTGCCGATGTAGGAGTGACCGAGCTGCAGCGCCTCGCGCAGGGACAGCTCGAGCACCTTCTTGGCGCGCGGCGTGAACGGGATGTGGCCGGACGGTGCCTGCTGGCCCTGACCGATGATCTCCTCGACCTGGTTGCGCACCGCCTCGAGCGAGATGTCGAGGGACTCCAGGGCCTTGGCCGCTACGCCCTCGCCCTCGTGGATGAGGCCGAGCAGGATGTGCTCGGTCCCGATGTAGTTATGGGAGAGCATGCGGGCCTCTTCCTGGGCCAGCACGACCACCCGGCGGGCTCGGTCAGTGAACCGCTCGAACATGTACGCATCTCTCCTAAGAATTCTGGGGCGTCACCAAGATCCAACCCCGAAGACAGCCTACGCGTTCCCGACAACACAGCGCGATCCGTGCGCTGAGAGCGAACACGCGTTCCGTACGTCGGACAGCGCCGACCACGCAAAGACGGCTGCCGCGCCCAGGAGGGCGCGGCAGCCAGTCGTGCGGTGCGGCGGGACCTGTCGGTCAGTGGGCCGCTTCGAAAGCCGCTCGGACCTCGGCCGGAATGCGGCCGCGGTCGGGAACGGTGTAACCGTTGGCCTTGCCCCACTCGCGCATGACCTTCGGGGTCGTCCCACCGGCCGCAGGGGCCTTCTTCGCGCTGCCGCGGCGACCGCTCACCTTCTGCGCGTGACCGATGAAGAGCGCAAGAGAATCGCGAAGCTTTGCCGCATTGGCATCGCTGAGATCAATCTCGTAGGAGGTGCCGTCCAGGGCAAAGGACACCGTCTCGACTGCTTCCGAGCCGTCGATGTCATCCTCGAGGATGATCTGAACCTTCTTAGCCATGTTCCTACCTTCACTGCTCTTCACCCGGGTAACGGGCCGAATATAGGCCCCGCGTATAAGCGCGAGATGCGCATAGCATTACATATCACCCAGTTGAATCAACAGTGCGGCATACCGAAAACGCACTAACGAACGACATTTCGCTGGAATATGAGTTCCAGCCCTTGCAACGTCAGCCATGGGGAATGCGTGGAGAAACATCTGCACTCGTCCAGCACGAACTCCGCGAGATAGCCGGTGGCGATCACCGTCACGTCGTCGGCGGACACACCCAGCTCGGCGATGATCCGAGCGACCAGCCCGTCGACCTGCGCCGCGACCCCGAAGACCATCCCGGACTGCAGCGCCTCGACGGTGTTCTTGGCGATCACCGACCGCGGACGGGCGAGCTCGACCTTGCGCAGCTGCGCACCCCGTCGACCCAGCGCCTCCAAGGACAGCTCGATCCCCGGCAGGATCGCGCCACCGACGTACTGTCCCGCGGCGTTGACCACGTCGAACGTCGTCGCCGTCCCACGGAAGTCGACGACGATCACGGGACCGCCGTGCAAAGCCACGGCGGCGACCGCGTTGGCGATCCGGTCGGTGCCGACCTCGCGCGGGTTGTCCATGAGGATCGGGATGCCGGAGCGTACGCCCGGCTCGACCACCACGCTCGAGACCGAGCCCAGATGGCGCGCGAGCATCTCGCGCCACTCGTGCAGAACCGAGGGCACCGTCGCGCAGACCACCACCCCGTCGATGCTCGCCACCAGCGAGTCGCCGAGGATCCCCCGCAGCAGCGCCCACCACTCGTCAGCGGTGCGGTGCTCCAGCGTGGAGACCCGCCAGTCGGCGGACACGACGCCGTCGGCGATCAGCCCGAGAACCGTGTGGCTGTTGCCGATGTTGACTGCGAGCAGCGCCATCGCGGGACGCCTCAGGCCTCGGACAGGTCGAAGCCGATGTCGAAGACCTTCACCGAGTGGGTCAGCGCGCCGACGGACAGGTAGTCGACGCCCGTCTCGGCGACCTCCCGGGCACGATCCAGGGTCAGGCCGCCGGACGCCTCGAGCACGGCTCGGCCGGCGGTGATCTCGACGGCCTCCTTCATCATCGCGGTCGACATGTTGTCGAGCATGATCCGGCCACAGCCGGCGTCGAGAAGGGCCTCGAGCTCCTCGAGCGTGGTCACCTCGACCTCGACGGGCACCTCCGGGTAGGCGAACCGCACCGCCTCATAGGCCTGCACCGCGCCACCGGCGGCGACGATGTGGTTGTCCTTGACCAGAGCCATGTCGGAGAGGGACATCCGGTGGTTGGCGCCGCCGCCACAACGTACGGCGTACTTCTCCAGGGCCCGGAAGCCCGGGAGGGTCTTGCGGGTGTCGAGCACCTGCGCGCCGGTCCCCTCCAGCGCCTCGGTCCAGGCCGCGACCCCGGTGGCGACGCCGGAGAGATGGGAGGCGTAGTTGAGAGCCGTACGCTCCGCGGTGAGCAGGCCGCGGGTCGGCCCCGCGATCCGCATGATGACGTCGCCCGCCTTCACCTTGGAGCCGTCCTTGACGCGGTCGGTGACCGTGACCGAGTCACCCATGACGTACGCGAAGACGAGCTCGGCCACGCCCAGGCCGGCGACCACGCCGTCCTCCCGGGCGGCGAAGACGCCGGTCGCGGCCGCGTCGGGGGCGATCGTCGCCACCGAGGTGACGTCCTCGCTGGGCATCTCGCCGGGAGCCACCGAGGGCAGGTCCTCGTCGAGAGCGAGCTCGACGGCGTCGTAGACCTCGCCGGCGTCCAGGACGGCCTTGGTCAGCTCGTCGCGCAGCGACTGCGGGATCTCGTCGAAGGGCACGCGTCGGATGGTCATCAGGCTCCTGCCAGGGTTGGGGTCAACGGGTCGGTCGCTGGGGCCGGGGTGAAGGTGGCGACAGTCTCGCCGTCCCGGAGTCTCAGGTCGAAGTGGCCGGCGAACCCGGCGTCGTCGCGCTCGGCGAAATCCTCGCGCCAGTGGGACCCGCGGGTCTCCTCGCGCAGCAGCGCGGCCTTCGCCAGCGCGAGCGAGACGGTCAGCAGGTTGGTCGCCTCCCAGGCCGCCGGGTCGATCTCGGTCGCCGGCGCGCTCCCGAGCCGCTCGAGCTCCTCGATCGCCTCGGCGAGGCCGGCGGCGCTGCGGAGGACCCCGACCTTGGTCGTCATCGTCTCCTGCAGCTGTTTGAGCGCGGCGCCGGGGACGAGGGCGCGGCCGGTGCCGGGACCAGGGGCCGGGTCCTCCAGCTGCCGCAGCTCGCCGGGCAGCACCTCGGCGATCCGGCGCGAGAAGACCAGCCCCTCGAGCAGCGAGTTGGAGGCGAGCCGGTTGGCGCCGTGGACCCCGCTGCAGGCGACCTCGCCGGTGGCGTAGAGACCCGGGACGTCGCTACGACCCCACAGGTCGGTGCGCACGCCGCCGGAGGCGTAGTGGCAGGCCGGTGCGACCGGGATCAGGTCGACGGACGGGTCGATGCCGTGCTGCTCGCAGGAGGCGAGGATGTTGGGGAAACGCTTCTCCCAGAACTCACGACCCAGGTGACGGGCGTCGAGCCACATGTTGGGGTGTCCGGTCGCCAGCATCTGCTTCATGATCGCCTTGGAGACGATGTCGCGCGGAGCCAGGTCGCCGAGCTCGTGCACGCCCTCCATGAGGCGGTTGCCGTGCCAGTCCACCAGGAAGGCGCCCTCGCCGCGTACGGCCTCGGAGATCAGCGGCTGCTGGCCGCGGGAGTCGTCACCGAGGTACATCACGGTGGGGTGGAACTGGACGAACTCGAGGTCGCGCAGCGTCGCACCGGCACGCAGGGCGATCGCCATCCCGTCAGCGGTGGCGACGGCCGGGTTGGTGGTCTGCGAGAAGACCTGGCCGAGACCGCCGGAGGCGAGGACGACGGCCCGGGTGCGTACGATCCCGACACCGTCGGCGTCGCCCTCCCCCATCACGTGGATGGTCAGGCCGGCCACACCGCCGTCGGCGGCGGTCAGCAGGTCGACGACCATGGCGTGCTCGAAGACCAGGATCTCGGGCGCGCGGCGGACCGCCTCCATCAGCGCGCGCTGGATCTCGGCGCCGGTCGCGTCGCCGTCGGCGTGCGCGATCCGGTCCCGGCGATGGCCGCCCTCCCTGGTGAGCGACAGGTTGCCGGAGGGGTCCTTGTCGAACTCGGCACCCCACTCGATCAGCTCACGGACCGCCTCGGCGCCCTCACCGACCAGGACGCGTACGGCGTCCAGGTCACACGCCCCGGCGCCCGCCACGAGCGTGTCGACCTCGTGCTGAGCAGGAGTGTCGCCCTCACCGAGAGCCGCCGCGATGCCACCCTGGGCCCACTGCGTCGAGCCGGCCTGGAGCTCGTCCTTGGTGACGACGGCGACCCGCTCGACCTGGTCCTTCAGCCGCAGCGCCGCGGTCAGCCCGGCGATCCCCGAGCCCACCACGATCACGTCTGCCCACTCGGTCCAACCCGGGTCGCGGGCGGAGAGCAGCTGCATGTTCATGCTGTCCCCTCCGTCGAGGACGGGAAAGCATACGGAGGCGACAGCATGATGATCTCGTCTGTCGCTCGCTGGCGCTCGCTCATAGCCGCACGCTACTGCGCGGCGACGAGGTCACCGCGCAGCTGGTCGCTTCCCGGGACGGGCTCGGCGGCGTCGGAGCCGAGCGCGATGATGTGGTTGGCCTCGTCGACATGGACGACGTGCGGCTCGAAGGCGCGGGCCTCCTCGGTGCTCATCTGCGCGTACGCGATGAGGATGACCAGGTCGCCGGGGTGGACCAGATGGGCGGCGGCGCCGTTGATGCCGAGCACACCTGAGCCCCTCTCGCCGGCGATGGTGTAGGTCTCCAAGCGGGCACCGTTGGTGATGTCGACGATGGAGACCAGCTCGCCCGGGAGGATGTCCGCGGCGTCGAGGAGATCTGCGTCGACGGTCACCGAGCCGACGTAGTGGAGGTCTGCCTGGGTGACCGTGGCGCGGTGGATCTTGCCGGTCATCATGGTGCGCAGACGGGTCATCGGGGTGCTCCGATCGTGAGGCTCATGTTGTCGATGAGTCGAGTGGTGCCGAGCCGGGCGGCGATGAGGATGCGGGCCTCGGTGCCCGGCTCCGGTTCGGTGGGCAGCTCCCCGAGAGCGGGGTCGGCGACCGCGAGGTAGTCGAGGTCGACCGTCTTCGCCCGGCGCAGCTCGGCACGCGCCGCCTGGAGAGCGGCGTCGACACCGTTGATGGCCTCGCGCTGCGCGGCGTAGAGCGCCCGCGACAGTGTGGTCGCCTCCTCCCGCTGCTCGGGCGAGAGGTAGCGGTTGCGTGAGGAGAGCGCCAGGCCGTCGGGCTCGCGCTGCGTCGGCGCGCCGACGACATCGACGCCGAGACACAGGTCGGAGGACATCCGGCTGATCAGCGCGAGCTGCTGGTAGTCCTTCTCACCGAAGACGGCGACATCGGGCTCGACCAGCCCGAACAGCTTCGCGACGACGGTGAGCACGCCGCCGAAGTGGCCCGGCCGGGTCTTGCCCTCGAGCACGTCCCCGAGCTCGCCGGGGTCCACGGTCACCTGCGGCAGCCCGCCCGGGTAGACCTCGTCGACCGACGGAGCGAAGACGACGTCGACGCCCTCACGCTCGCAGATCTCGAGGTCCGCCTCGAGCGTGCGCGGGTAGCGGTCCAGGTCCTCGCCGGCGCCGAACTGCAACGGGTTGACGAAGATCGACGCGACGACCGGCCCGCCGCCGACCCGCTCGCGGGCGACCCGCATCAGCGAGGCGTGGCCCTCGTGCAGCGCGCCCATCGTGGGCACGAAGCCGACCGCGGCGCCGTCGCGGCAGGCGGGCTCGAGGAGCTTGGCCAGCTCGTCGCGGGTGTGTGCGACCTCCGCGCTTCGCGCGGTTACTCCCTCGCTCGGCGCGAGCGGACGAGCAGGCTCGCCGCTCGACCTCGCTCCGGTCGTCTCGGTCATGAGTACTTCCTCGCGGGGGCCTCGACGGTGCCGACCTCCGAGGAGGCGGCGTCGAGCAGCTTCTTGATCTTGAGAGCCCGGATGGGCACGAGCCGTCCGTCGGAGACGGCTCGGTCGAGCGTGGCCCGCGCCATGGAGACGTACGACCCCAGGGTCTGCGGAGCGTTGGTGCGAATGTCGTCGAGGTGGGCAGCCACCGTGCCGGCGTCGCCGCGGACGATCGGCCCGGTCAGCGCGGCGTCGCCGTGGTCCAGGGCGTTGTCGAGCGCAGCGGTCAGCAGCGGGCGCAGGGTCCCCGCGGGGTCGGTGGCCCCCGCGGCGGAGAGGATCTCCATCGCCTCGGTGACCAGGGTGACCAGGTGGTTGGCGCCGTGGGCGAGCCCGGCGTGGTAGAGCGTCCGCATCTCCTCGGGCACCCACATCGGCTTGCCGCCGAGGTCGCCCACGAGCGCCTCGGCGAAGGCCCGGTCGGTGGGAGAGGCGGCGGTCAGCCCGAAGACGCAGCCGGTGAGCCGGCCGAGGTCGACCGAGGTGCCGGAGAAGGTCATCGCCGGGTGGACGGCCATCACGTGGGCGCCGATAGCGGCCGCCGGCTCGAGGATCGCCAGGCCATGGCGGCCGGAGGTGTGGGCGACGTACATCCCCGGGCGGATCGCGCCGGCGTCGGTCATCGTCTTGACGACGTTGCCGAGCATGTCGTCGGGGACGGTGAGAAGAAGAAGGTCGCACGCGCGAGCGACAGCAGTCGGCTTCTCGACCGGGACTCCCGGGAGAAGCGAGGCGATCCGCGCGCGAGAGGCGTCAGATTCTCCGGCGACGGCCACGATCTCGTGACCTGCGGACTGCAGCGCTGCGGCTAGGACGGCACCGACGCGACCCGCGCCGACGACGCCCACCCGGAGTGGGTGGTTCATGGTGGTAGACCTTTCGTTCCAGTCCCTCCGACCACTCCCCTTGTGAGCGGAGCCGGGATGGGTACCAGACGTAGTGCCTGCGTGCTCGGCCACGGTGACCGAGCAGTACTGCTTCGGCTTCGCTTCAGCTCAGCCGAAACAAACGGTACGCCGCCGGACACGCTTCCGAAACACTCGGTGGCTGTGGCACGCGTCACCCCTGGTAGCGGCCGCAATACCGGTCCTGGCATCTGGACGGATTCGCTGCGGAACAGGCGACTCGGTGACCTGACCCACTGATTCAGATGAACGAGAGTTGAACGCCTAGACTCATCAGCCGTCTCTTGTGTCCCCTGTGGAAGGTCCGCCTCCTTTGTCAGCCATGAGTCCGCGCCGCCGTGCGGCCCATCGCGTCGCCGACGCGATCGACCGTACGATGCACGTCGACTCCCGGCGCCTGGCCCGCGCGGCCCGCCGCGAGACCCGCCGGGCGAAGTACGCCGTCGGGCTCGGCCCGAAGCCCGTTCTCAGCGTGGTCATGCCCATCTACAACGTCGAGCAGTGGGTGGAGACGGCGCTCGACAGCATTCTGACCCAGTCGCTGCAGGCGCTCGAGGTCATCGTCGTCGACGACGGCTCTCCCGACGGCTCGGCCGATGTCGTACGCCGCATCGCCCGCCACGACCCACGGGTCAAGATCGTCACCAAGGAGAACGCCGGTCTGGGCGCGGCCCGTAACACCGGCCTGGAGCACGTCCGCGGTGACTACGTCGCCTTCGCCGACTCCGACGACATCATCCTTCCCGGGTCCTACGAGGCCATGGTGAACCTGCTCGAGCAGTCCGGCTCCGACTTCGTGACCGCGGCGTTCGAGCGCGGCGAGTTGGGTCGGGCGACCCGCCCCAACTGGGTCAAGAAGCTGACCCGCAGGACCCGCACCGGGCTCACGATCGAGGACGAGCCGCTGGCACTGCTCGACATCACCTCGTGGAACAAGGTCTTCCGCACCAGCTTCGTCGAGGAGCACGAGCTGCTCTTCAGCGAGGGCGTGCGCTACGAGGACCAGGTGCCGATCACCCGCGCCTACCTCGATGCCACCTTCGACGTCCTCGACCGGTGCGTCTATCTGTGGCGTACGCGTGACGATGGCACCTCGATCACCCAGCAGAAGGCGACGATGCAGGATCTCGCCGACCGCATCCTCAGCCAGGACCGCTGCGCCGAGCTCGTGCAGGACGCCCCGACCGAGGTGCGCAACACCTGGTTCGTGAAACTGCTCGACTACGACTTCCCCAACTACGTCGAGGCCGCGATCGGCGCCGACAACGCCGAGTACGCCGACGCCGTCCGTGAACGGCTGGCGTTCCTGCGCGACGAGATCCCCAACGAGATCTGGGCTCGGCTCCAGTTCCGCAACCGGGTCGTCTCCTGGGCGCTGAGCCACGACGACTTCGAGCTGGTCGACGAGCTGCGCGGCTGGTTCCAGCAATTCCAGTCGGGCCGCCCCATCGGAGTCGCGGACGGCGTCCCTGTCTTCGTCCTCCCCGAGGGCCTCGACAAGCGTGGCACCCTCCCGCCGGAGACGCTGCGGGTGGAGGAGGTCGACCTGCTCCCGCGCGTGCAGCTGACCTCGGCTGCCTGGGACGGGTCCGACCTGGTCCTGCGCGGATCTGCCTTCCTGCAGAACCTCACCGACTCCTACGCACCGCATGAGCTGCGACTGCACGTACGTGGCGAGGCAGTCGACGTGGAGGTCCCGGTCACCCGGTTCACCGACCCGTGGCTCGACGAGGTCGCCAACCGAGCCTACGAGGACCGGGCGGGCTCCGGATTCGAAGCACGTATCGACGCACAGAAGCTCGCCGAGGTGACCCCGGCCGGCCAACACGACCTGGTGCTCGAGTTCGAGCACACCCAGGGTGACTTCACCCGGGTCTCGGGCATCACCGGCCAGGTGCCGTCCGGTCCCGCCGGCTTCCGTGACAGCAACGTCCTCGCCGACCGACTGGTCCGACTCGGCGGCAGCGGCGCCAACGGTTTCCGCGTACACGTCCAGGACGACTGGGCCCGCACCGCCGGTCATCGCATCACCCCTGCAGGCACCGTCGAGGTCACCCTCGTCGGCCCCGAGCGCAACCCGATCCTCGCCCCCACCTTCGGCAAGGTCGTAAGGTGCGACCCGAACGGCATGGTGACCGTCCTGCTTCAACCGCGTCGGACGCGCGAGCTCGAGGTCAAGCTCACCTCCGGCGTCCAGGTCCCGGTCCGCTGGGCCGAGGAGGCCAACGTCCTCGGCACCGACGCCGGCAGCGAGCCCGGCATGGCGTACGTCGTGCGCAGCGGCGGCAACACCGTCCGGGTGACCCACCGGCAGCCGTCGGTGCACATCGCCGAAATCGACGCGACCGACGAGCGGCTGGTGCTGCGCGGGGTCAGCCTCGGTGCGGCGGGCCACCGCCTGCAGCTGTCCTCCGAACGCGTCGACGCCGTCACGAGCGCCGCCCTCCCCGCCGGCGAGTTCGAGATCGAGGTGCCGGTCGTTCGCGATGCTTGGCAGCTCGGCCGCACCGCGCTGCCGACGGGCCACTACGAGCTGCGGCTCGTCAACGAGTCCGGCGAGGTGCGCGAGTTCGCCCACGTGAAGGTCGCGACCTCGCTGCGCACACACGGGCCGATTGACATCGAGATCAACGGCGCCCCGGTGCGCATCGGCACCAGCAGCTCGTGGAGCCTGATCGTCATCTCCCACGCTCTGCCCGTGGACGTACGCTCCGGACGCAGGCAGCAAGAGCTGCGGGAGAGCTACCTGGAACGGCGCCACGAGGGCCGACTTCCGGTCGTCCTGCTGGAGACGTTCAAGGGCAAGATGGCCTGCGACTCTCCCGCCGCGATGGCGCGCGAGCTGCTCGCCCGTCACCGCGCCGGCGAGGGGCCGGAGCCGGTCTACAGCGTCAACGACCGCTCGGTGCTCGTCCCCGACGGGATCCGGTCGGTGGTCCGCTTCTCGCCGGAGTGGTTCGAGCTGCTGGCTCGGGCCCGGTATCTGGTCACCAACGACAACTGGCCGTTCTTCTTCGAGAAGGCGCCGGGCCAGGCGTACATCCAGACCTGGCACGGCACCCCGCTCAAGCGCATCGCCAAGGACATCACCGACCCCAAGGGCGGGCTCTCGGCGCTCTACATGAAGACGATGGACGCCGAGGCGCGCGCCTGGGACCGGCTGATCAGCCCGAGCCCCTACTGTTCCGAGATCCTCCCGCGTGCCTTCGGGTTCGACGGCGGGGTGGTGGAGTCCGGCTACCCGCGCAACGACGTCCTCGCCGCCGACGACCGCGACGAGGCCAGGGCGGCGATCCGGAAGCGCCTCGACATCCCCGAGGACCAGCGGGTCCTGCTCTACACCCCGACTTGGCGCGACACCTTCGCCAAGGTGCTCTACCTCGACCCGGCGCAGGTCGTCGCGGCGCTGCCCGACGTGACCGTGCTCGTCCGCGGCCACGTCAACACCTCGGGCGGGGCCTCGGTCGCCTCGGAGCTCGCCGGCCGGATCCGCGACGTGACGCTCTACCCGGACATCAACGACCTGTTCCTGGCCGCCGACGTGTTGGTGACCGACTACTCTTCGGTGATGTTCGACTTCGCGATCCTCGACCGGCCGCAGCTCTTCCTGGTCCCCGACCTGGTCGAGTACGAGGCCTCTCGCGGGTTCTACTTCGACTTCGCCGAGACCGCTCCCGGCCCCCTGTTCAGCGACAACGAAGCGCTGATCGCGCACCTGGCGGCCGGACCGGCTGCCGACGCCGCCTACGCCGAGGCCCGCGCCGCCTTCCGGGAGAAGTTCGCCCCCTGGGACGACGGCGCCGCCGCCTCCCGTGCCGTGGACGCACTGCTGTCCGCGGTCGAGGAATGCGACTGAAGCGCAGCCGGCCGATGCTGGGCGTGGTCGTCCCTGCCTACAACATCGCGCCGCTGCTCCCTGCCGCCCTCGACAGCATCCTCGGCCAGACCTACAAGAACCTGCACGTGGTCGTCGTCGACGACGGTTCGACCGACATGACCGGCGTCATCGCCGAGGAGTACGCCGACCGCGACCCGCGGGTCGTCGTCCGCCGCACCGCCAACCACGGCCTCGGCGCGGCCCGCAACACAGGTCTGGCGCACCTGGCGGGCGCCGACTACATCACCTTCGCGGACTCCGACGACGTCGTCCCGCGGACCGCCTACGCCACCATGGTCCGCACCCTGGAGAGGACCGGCTCCGACTTCGTGACCGGTTCGGTCCAGCGTTGGGAGGACGGCGACCTCGTCGAGCCGGTGTGGATGCACACCTTCCACAACCCCGAACGGCTGGGGACCACCGCCGCTGCCGACCCGCGCATCCTGGGCGACGTCTTCGCCTGGAACAAGGTCTACCGACGTACGTTCTGGGACTCCGCGGCACTCGCATGGCCCGAGGGGCTGCGCTATGAGGACCAGCCGACCCTGACCCAGGCCTACCTGGCGGCCACCGCCTTCGACGTCATCCCCGACATCGTCTACCACTGGCGCATCCGCACCGACGGCACCTCGATCACCCAGCAGCGCTCCACGGTGGCTGACCTCCGCGACCGTCACGTCACCAAGAAGATGTCACTGGAGACGGTGCGGAAGTACGTCGCCGACGGCGGTGACCCCGAGGTGCTCGAGGTCTTCTTGAACAAGACCCTCCCCGGTGACATGCGCCGCTACTTCGCCGCGATCCCCGAGGCGGGCGACGAGTGGTGGGACCTGCTCGTCGAGATGGTCCGTGACATCTGGTCGGAGCGCACCCTCGCCGACACCGTCCTGCCGCCGGGTCAGCGGCTCATCGGCTGGCTCGTCGAGAACGACCGTCCGCGCCAGGCCAAGCACGTCGCCGCCTGGATGGTCGAGCACGGCCGCCTCCCCCGCAACGAGGACGGCACCGCGCTCGAGGTTCCCGGACTCGATCTGACCGACATCGACCCGTACGCCATCCGGGTCTGACCCGCTGCCGGTAAACTCTGCACGCTCGCCTCGGGACGAGCCCGAATCCTTCGGGTCTTGTTTCCTGCTTCGTGAAAGTAGCTGTGCGTGGAAATCCCCCTTCGGCGCGTCGTCACAATCTCGCCGCTCCTGCTGAGCGATGCGTGGTCCGTCCGCCGCGAGCCACCGCGCCCGGCCGAACTGCGCCAGGCCGACTACCTCGACAAGTTCGACGACGACACCCTGGTCTACGACGCCTTCCCCGTTGGCGACACCGTCCGACTCAGCGGACCGCCTCTGCTCAACCTGGCCTCGGGCCTGAGGGATGCCGTGTGGCGGGTCGGTGGCGCCGAGGCGACGGGGCAGTTCCACGACCTCGACCGCACCCAGGCGTCCTGGCTCGACGCCTCCGCCGCCAGCGGTGAGAAGCTCACGGTGACCCTTGGCGGGGCCACGGGCGAGACCGTGATCTCCGAGAGTGGCGTCGACTGGTTCCGCGGCCACCGGGTCCTGGTCACCAAGTCGAAGAACAACGACCTGCAGTGGATCGCCGACTGGGCGCGCTTCCACGCCGCCAAGCAGGGCATCAACGCCGTCCTGATCTACGACAACGACTCGGATCGCTACCGGCCCGAGGACGTCCTCGAGGCACTGGACGTCCCTGGGATCGAGATCGCCGTTGTCGTCGCGTGGCCCTTCAAGTTCGGTCCACAGGGCGGCAACTGGCATGGCCTGACGGATGCGCCGTGGGACTCCGACTTCTGCCAGTACGGCATCCTCGAGCACGCCCGTCACCGCTTCCTCTCCGAGGCCGCCGGGGTGCTCAACCACGACATCGACGAGCTCGCGGTCTCCGAGGACGACGCCGGCGTCTTCGAAGTCCTGGCCGCCTCCGAGTCTGGCGCGATCCGCTACCCCGGGCGCTGGATCGACACCCCGAGCGCTACCGCCTCGCAGCCCCCGAGGTTCTCGGACTTCACGGTCTATGACACGACCAGCCGACCGAGCACCGGCAAGTGGGCGATCGACCCGATGCGTACGCCGCATGCCGAGCAGTGGAAGACCCACAGCGTCCCCGGGATCGCGATGGTGACCACCAAGCGCATCCGGCACCGGCACTTCACCGGCATCACCTCGGGCTGGAAGTACGCTCGGGGCGGTGCCACCGAGGTCAGCGCGACGCATCGTTACGACATCAGGCTCGCTGACGCTCTGGTCGACGTCTTCGGCCCCGATTCGGTCCGGGCGGTTCCCGGCGTCGTCGGGCCCGGCACCACCACGGCGCTGCTCGAGGAGGTGGAGCGCCGCCTCAGCGAGAGCACTCGGAGCGGCCGGCATGGGCCGGGACACACCCTCGTGCTCGACTACGAGTCGGTGCACGGCGTCCGATACGCGTACGAGATCACCGCCACGCCCCAGAGCATCAGCCTCGAGATCACGGCCGCCGACGACGCTTCGTGGTACACCGTCCGCAAGCAGTGCAGCCCTGATGCCAAGGCCGTCCCCGGCACCGCCCAGCGGCTTCAGCTCGGCCGGTGGAAGTCAGCGCTCGCGTTGGAGCAGGTCGTCGATGACCTGGTCGACCACATCCGGCGGACCAACACTGACCTCAATCGGACCGAGCAGCATCCGCCGCGCGCCATCGCCTCCTACTGGTGGGATCAGCGCCCCAGCTTCGGCGACCAGATCGGGCCCTGGCTCATCGAGGCGATCACCGGCCTGCCGGCGTACAACTCCATCGGACAGCCCAACGCGGGCGGCGCGCTGATGACGACCGGGTCGCTGATCACCGAGATGCAGCGGCCGGACATGACGATCTGGGGCTCGGGCCTGATCGCGCCGCTGGGCAACGCGGCCGTCGAACGCCTCCGAGACCGCAAACCCCGAGAGGTCCTTGCCGTACGCGGCGCCCGCACGCGCAACCAGCTGGTCAAGCACCTCGACTGGGACGTCCCCGAGGTCTACGGCGACCCGGCTCTGCTGATGCCGTACGTCCTCCAGCCGGGCGAGCGCCCCAGCGAACGATCGGGCCTCAGCATCATCCCGCACCGCTCGCACGCGCGCATCCTTCCCGAGCCCCTCATCACCCGCAGCGGCGGTCACCCAGTCGACGTACGGCGCCCGGCGCGGGAGGTAGTCGAGGAGATCGCTCAGTCCGAGGTCGTCGTGTCGACTTCGCTACACGGGCTGATCCTCGCCCATGCTTACGGCATCCCCTGGGTCTGGCTGCACATCATCGACAAGCCTCTGGCCGGCGACCGGTTCACCTTCTCCGACTTCTTCACGACCTTGGAGAAGGAGGAGGTCGCCTCGGTCTCGGTGACCGCTGAGGTCGCCGCCGAGCTCGACCTGGAGCGGGTCGTCTCTAAGGCCACCCTCCCGGGCTCGAAGTTCGACTCGCGTGCGCTCGTCGAGGTTCTCCCCTACGACATCCGCGAGGACTTCCTCCAGCAGCTCCCCCGCCCTCGCCGCAGCCGGCTGCACGCTGGCAGCTGGCTGCGGCGTACGCGCGACTGACCTAGGACCGAGCCGACGACTGGTCGTGCTCGAGCGGCGGGCCGAGAGTCTCGCCCCCGGGCCCTATCGCCTTGTCCTTCGGCTCGATCGCGTCGACTGCGAGGATAAGGGCCTCCACGGCGCGCTCCTGCGCCCCGCCGACCTGTTCCAGCGCCTCGACCGCGATGCTCAAGGCATCGGTGGTGGCCGACGGCTCGTCGACGCCATCGGCAGCGCCGGGTTGGACATCCTGCAGCCAGCCGCGAAGGGGTCGGTTGATCCGCCGGATCGCCTTCACGGTCCGCTCGCTGTTCTCGGTGTCACGGAAGGCGAAGACCGACTCGATCCTGTCGGCGAACGGCTCGACAAAGTTCTTCGGAGACTTGATCGCCGCCACGATCGCCGCGATCGCCGCGTCAGCGTCGTCCACGACGGGCCCGAACCCGTTGTCTTCGTAGGAGAAGTACCCCTTGCGATAGGCGTGCGCGCCCGCAAAGAACTCCTCGCGGTCGAACTGGAAGTACACCGATGGCGTACGAACGTAGGCAGCATCGAACGCCAGCGAGGAGTAGTCGGTCACCGCGAGCATCGACCGGGCGATCCATGCCTTGATGTCGTCGGTGGCGTAGGAGACCAGGCGCACCCAGTCAGGGATGTCCCCCGGGCTGAGGAGCCCCTGAAGATTCGGATGGGGCGCGAATGCCAGCTCGACGCCGGCGGCCTCCGCAGCCTCCCGGATCTCGGTGCTGGAGAGAAGCTTGATCCAGTTCCGGAAGTACGCGGTGTCGTGAAACCCCTCGGCGAGATCGCGCTGGTTGCTGGTGGTCGTGTCCGAAGTGAGCAGGTACTGCCGCCACGTCGGCATGATGAGGACGACGTTGCGCTGCGCGTCCGGCGTCGCTTCCAGCAACCGTTGCAGGTCGTCGTGGCGCGGGAACCCAGTCAGCGCGACCTCGCGGCTGGTGAGCTTGTAGGGCGTCCCGTCCGCCACGAACGAGTCGTGCTCTGCCTTGCCGGTCGTCAGCATCAGGTGCATGGTCTTGGAGTTGAACCAGTGGGACAGGTCGTCCTTGGTTACTCCGTGCTGGAGGAACGTGAATCGCCACCAGTTGCGTCCATACCGCTTGAAGTCGTACGGCGTCACGATGTAGCGGTCGAGCTGCGAGGAGATCAGGTGTGCGGCGTTCTTCATCAGCAGCACGTGCTCCTGCGTGCCGTATGCAACCAGGCGGAACCCGTCCTTCTGCAACCGGGCGTAGTCCGGGCTCGCCTTGCTGATCACGAACCAGGCGTTGATCTCCGGGTGCACCTCACGGATGTGCCGATAGAGCGTCTCGGCGTTGTCGCGGGCCATGGTGTCGCGGTCGATCAGCACCCACGCGTTGCGATACCGATTCCGCACCTTCTCCGAGGCAGCCAGGTTCTTGACTCGCTGCGGTTCGCGTTCGTCGTGCCGCTTTGCCAGCTGCCGATCGAGGCGACCGCGGGCTCGCTGCCAGAGACTGCGTCGCTCCATCTGGTGCTGCCAGGGCACCGGCGCAGGAAGGTCCGGACGCGGGGTGCCTCGCCCTCGCAGCCGGCTCCAGACCAGGTCAGAATGTGCGTACCGTGAGGGCACATCCTGCGAGGAGAAGGCGAGCTGCGCCGGAGTCGTCTGCCCATGAAGGATGATCGCCCAGTCCTGCTGCGCGTCGACCCAACCGATGCGCTCGTAGACGAAGGTGCGTCCGAAATAGTTCAGCGCCCGGGATTTCGCGCCCATCGCCGGAGTCGGAACGCCGCGGACCAACAGGGTCTCGTTCGCTTCGGGATCATTGACGTAGTACGCGAAGCGGACACCCCGCTGCAGCGGATCGACGTGATCCACACGGACTCGCTGACCGGGCGGCACAGACCCGGTGCGAGCCGCGTACCAGGCGATCCGGAGCTCCTCGGGCATCCACGTCAGATCGAAGTCCAGGAACGACCGAGGGTCGATCCGGGCAATGAGTCGATCCAGCAGCTCGTGGAACTCGGCAAGGACGTCCGCAGGGATGGAGGCAGTCGCCGATCCGGACCGGGCGTCGTTCTTGAAGTACCACTGCAGGTCGTAGAGAGCCATGAACTGCAGCCAGGTCGGCGGGGTCCGGTCACCGAACCGCTCCATGGCGGTGATGAAACCGTGACGCAGCACCGCGGTGTAGCGATCATGGTCGGCCCACGCCTTGTCGACGAGGGATGAGCCGTCACCGCGCTTGCGGTAGAAGTACATCGACTCTGCGATGAACGCGACCCTTCGCGACGGCCTCGACGCGAGGTAGTGCGCCGTGTAGACCCCGTCCTCTGCCACCGGCCGGACGCGGCTGTCGAATCTCAGGCCTGCCTCCCGGACGAAGTCCACGCGACCGAAGCTGTTGTTGACCGAGAACGGGAAGTAGCGCGGCTCCAGGTCGAGATCCACCATCCTCGTCCCAGCCATGAACCGGAACGAGAGCGGATGGTCGTCCTTCGCGGTCGAGGGGTCCTCGTCGGCGAACGGCATGAACCGGCACGCGATGTAGTCAGGCTCCTCACCCGAGGCGAGGTAGTCGCGCAGACCCTGCAAGTAGTGGGCGTCGAGCGCGTCGTCAGGGTCAGGGAAGGAGATCCAAGAGCCGGTGGCATCGTCCAGTCCGACGTTGCGGGCCGAGGACAGTCCACCGTTGGGCTTCACAATCACCCGAGCCGTGGCCACGTCGTGCTCGGCGATCCACTTTCGGATCAGTTCCTCGCTGCGGTCCGGCGAACCGTCGACGACGAAGATCAGCTCGGTGTCGGCCAGACCGCCGATCTGTCGGCGCAGGCTCTCCAGGAATGTCCCGATCCATGCCTCCACGCCGTAGGTGGGGACGACAAGACTGAATAGGGGTGTCGACGACACGCATGTGCTCCGAATCGGGCTCGTGGCCGTGCGTCCCGATGTCGCCGTGCCTGTTTGTTCTGAACCAGTGCCTGCGCACTGACGCGGCTCAGCGACGCCTGTGTCACCGACCCATTCGCATCACGAGATTGGTCGGGCGTCCCATGGCCCGAACAATGCGAACGGGTAAAGAATAACCGCCGCCAGACCCCGTCGAGACCAAAAGTGACCGATCTCGAGACTTGTCACGAAACCGCAATAAGTGCGGGCCGCACGAGTCATCGAACCGCAACAATGAACTACTCCTTGAGCGCGGGCTGTTTCTTCAACTCGTCAACGAGGCGCTCCCCTGCGGTCAGCCCGTAGGTCTTGGTGATGTGGTGCGAGTCGATGTAGACCACGATGTTCCCCACCACAGGCTTGCACCACTTCGGACCGCAGAGCTGGTCGTTGAGATCGATGAACGTCGCCCGCGGTACCTGCTTGGCGGCGACCTCGACGGGCATTCCGGACCCGATGGCTTTCGAACGCTTTCGGTCGCAGTCGGATGGCTTGGCGCCAGGCTTCGAAAGACAGTCGGGAATGTCCGTGCCCATCTCCGGCGTCTCCTTGATCCCAACGACGGCGATGTCATGCGCGATCAACTTGCGCCAGTAGTCCGCCATACCGTCGCCGATGGCTTTCCAGGAGACCCGGTCGAGAGCCCGGTGATCAGGAGTGCCTAGCGTTGGCCGAGCGGTGGTGATGACGACGTCGGGCTTGATGTCGTTGATGATCTGATCCAGTGCCTTGACTCCCCACCTGTGGCAGGAGACGTACGGCCCGTCGTCGCCGGGTATGTCGGCCATCGTCGAACCCCACGCACAGATGCTGTGACGAAGTACGACGATGGCGTAGTCCTTCTTCTCGGCCCAATTCCTCACCGACCAGAAGAACTGCGTGGTCTTCGAGTCGCCGACGAAGGCGATCGTCTTCCGGGGGTTCTCCTTCTCCCCGAACCAGCAGGCTTGGACCCTCGACTCCATGATCGGCGTCTGGCATGTGCCGCCGAGGTCGGGCCAGTCCTCCGCTGCGGCCGCGGGGTCCGGGATGGCTTCGATATGCGGAACGCGAACCGCCGGGTCGGCGAGTACCGCGGCCCCCGGGTAGTCACGGGTCCCGGCCTTGTCCGAGGCCGAACCCACCGCCGGCGCTGACCACGTGCTCACCAGCGCGACCGGGATGATGGCAAGCAACAGCGTCGCCAGCGAGCGCCACCGACTCTTGGAGAAGAACGCGCTCTTGCGGAATGGGTCTTCGACGAACTGCTTCGTCAACCAAGCGAGAATGATCGAGACCGCCGCAATCGCCGGCCCGTCGACCCAGCCGATCTCATCGACGGTCCACGTCTTCCAGAGCACGATGACCGGCCAATGCCACAGGTAGAGCGAGTAGGAGATGTCGCCGAGGAACACCATCGGGCGGGTCGACATCAGCTTGTTGGTGCTGGCGTTGCCTGCGCCGCAAGCAATCATCAGGACCGCACCGGCGACGGGCACGATGGCGATGGCGCCGGGGAAGGCCGCCGAGTCGCTGATCATGACCGCCGAGGCCAGGATGGCGCCGAGGCCGATCCAGGACAGCGGACCGAGGGCTCCGAGACGCTTGGAGGCTGCCGCCGGAAGAAGGGCGAGCAGCCCGCCGGCGGCGAGCTCCCACATTCGGGTCGTCGTGACGAAGTACGCCGCTGCGGGGTCGGCCTTCGTCTCCACGATCGACCACCACAGCGAGGCCGCAACGACAACGGCCGCCAGACCCAGCATCACCCGGTTGGCGAAGAGGCCCCGCTCGGAGGTCTCAGCGGACCTGCGCAGCACCGAAGCCACTGCCCAGGCGAGGAGGAACAGCAACGGCCAGACGACGTAGAACTGCTCTTCGACCGACAGCGACCAGAAGTGCTGGACCGGGCTCGGAGCGTTGTCGGACTTTAGGTAGTCGACCGCGTTCCCGGCAAGGATCCAGTTCTGGAAGTAGAGCGTGCTAGCCCGCACCTGCTCCGCCGTGTCGGCGAGCCGGGTGGTCGGCAGAACGAGCTTCGACACCAGCCACGTCACGGTCAGCACCAGGATCGCGGCCGGCATCAGGCGGCGGGCGCGACGACCGTAGAAGTCGATCAACGAGATTCGCCCGCCCGCCTTGCGCGAGGTCGAAACCAGGTGGCTGGTGATCAAGAACCCAGAGATGACGAAGAAGACGTCAACACCGATGTAGCCGCCACCGAACCAGCCGGCAGGGAAGAGGTGGTAGACGAGCACCGTGCCGATCGCAATAGCCCGCAGGCCCTGCAGATCTGGACGGAAAGACGACTTGGTGCCGGACTTGCTTGCCTGAGCCACCGGCTGGGGGGCCACTACAGTCATCGGTCGCATGGGCGTCGAGCGCCCGTTCCTCCACTCAAACTCTTCGGGCACGAGTCTGTGAGACCCGGCAACTTGAAAGGTTGGCAAACCCCCATTCGCCAAGTCACAAACGCGCGGACGAAGCGCCTCGGGACGTGACCCGCGTCAGTGCAGCGACCAGCATAGGAGGCACGTGTACGCAGCCCGAATTCGGCATGACCAGCAGGTAACTGGATGAGGCAAGCCAATCCCCCAGCACGACATGGCCGGAGATGCCCCGGTCGCGAGGGCCAAAGTCGTTCGCCTGCCGGGGTCCTGCCGGGTCAAGCTCTCAGGACACCCTCGAGCCGACCGACACCACGATCCCGCCCGGCAGGCGTACGGTGCTCAACCGAACATCCGCACCGGCATCACCCGCCACCGCCGAGTCCATCAGGTCGAGCAGGTCGAAGACGCCTCCGCCGGTGAGCTTCGCGACGCACTCGGCCCGGGTCCATCGCTCCCAGAACCGGTCGGTCCCGAACCGTTTCGCGAGGGCCGCCGGGACGGCACGCTCCACCTCCGCATCGACGGCCACCGGGACGTCGTAGGAGCCAGTCCACGCGACCACCCGGCCGTCATGGAGGTGGCTGCGGGCTCCATGGCCCGCGAGCTCGGCGTCGCTGCCGACGCTGAGCTCGCCGACAGGCATCAGATCGAGCCGCCGCCGTCGATGACGATCGACTGTCCGTTGATGTTGGTCTGCTCGAGCAGCAGCATCCGCACGGTCGGGACGACGTCCTCCGGTGTGGTCATCGCACCCGACGGGGTCCGCCGCAGGATCGAGTCGAGCTGGGTCGAGCCGAGCACCGCCGACATCTCCGAGGCGAAGAACCCGGGGGCGACCGCGTTGGCGAGCACCCGGCCACCGAACTCGCGGGCCAGCGAGCGGGTCGCCGCGTCGAGACCGCCCTTGGTGGCGGAGTAGGCCACCAGCCCGGGATAGCCACGCTGCCCGCAGATCGACGTCACGTTGACGACCCGGCCCTTGCGGCCCTTGCCGAGCAGACGACGCAGCACGAACCGGGTCAGCACCAGCGGCGCGGTCAGGTTGGTCTCGATGATCTGGGCGATCCGGTCGGCAGAGGTGTGGACGTGCAGCGAGTCCTGCCCGATGGCAGCGTTGTTGACCAGACCGTCGACGACGCCAAGCTCGGCCTCGACCTCCCTGACGAACGCCTGGGTGGCCTTCTCGTCGGTCACGTCGACCGAGCCGAAGTGGGTCTCCTCCGGGTACTTCGAGGCGAGCGCCTCGAGCTCGGGGGTCACCGTGCGCGCGAAGGCCGCGACCTTCACGCCGCGCTCGAGCAGATCGGCGACGATCGCGAGACCGAGGCCCCGCGAGGCGCCGGAGACGAGCACGACGGAGGCGGGCGGGACAGGTTCGAAATCAGACATCGCTCTTCAGCGTCTCCTTGGCCGGGATCTCGTCAAGCATCTTGATACGCCGGGGCACGGCGTACTCGGGCAGCCGCTCTGCAGCCCAACGCGCCAGGTCGTCGGCGGTCACGCCCGCGCCCTGACCGGCGACCACGTCGGCGACGACCATCGTGCCGACCAACGGAGCCTTCCGCCCGCGCACGGCGGCCCAGGCCACCTCGGGGTGGGACTGCAGCAGGTCGCGTACGGCACCGGCAGACACCTTCGACCCGCCGACGTTGAGCTCGTCGCGGTCCAGGCGACCGGTGACCAACACCCGACCGTCTTCGATGCGGGCGGCGTCGCCGGTGCGTACGGCTCCCGTCATCTCGGTGCCCGCGGCGTCCGTGCCGTGGTTCGGGGAGGTGATCACCAACTCGTCATCGACGACCTCCAGGCGCGGCCGGCCAGGAACGTCACGATCGAGCCACTCCACCGGAAACCCAGCGCGACCGTCGTGCACCACGATCGAGGCGCCGACCTCGGAGGAGGCGTAGATCCAGGACACTCGCGCGGCCGGAAAAGCCTCACTGACCTGCGACAGCACCGCCTGGTCGACCGGCTCACCGCCGAGCGTGACCTGCTCCAGCGGCAGCTTCTGCAGCTCGGCGCCGTAGCGCATCAGCGTCCGTCGCCAGAACGTCGGAGTGCCTGAGACCGCGGTGACGCCGTGCTCGAGCGCGGGCGCCACCCAGTCGTCCAGGTCGGCCGGGTCGACGAGGACCAGGTCCTGGCCGGGCACGCCGAGTCCCAGGGTGATCACCTGCCACCACGCGTACGTCCCGGGCGAGTAGGGGCAGAGCCAGGTGCGCGGGGCCAGCTCGCCGGTCACGGTCGAGAGCGACTCCAGGGTGTGACCGACCCGCTTGGGCCGGCCGGTCGAGCCGGAAGTGAGCAGCCAGACCCGGCCGTCCTCGGCCGCGCGCGGAGTGGTCGCCGCCTGCACGTCGCCGGACGCGACGACATCGAACCCTGCCGTACGCAGCTCCTCGGCGAGCGCCTCGTCGAGCCGCCCGGAGGAGACGACGAGCAGCTCGCCGCCGTCAGCGTCGGCCAGTCCGGCGACCGCGGTCAGCGCATCGACGCTGCGCTCGACCGCGTAGGCCGTCGGTGCCGGCCGCGGCCCGGCGGACCGCTGCGCGACCTCACCCCACGTCGCCCGACGACCGGTCCCGGCGTCGATGACGAGGTTGTCGCCGATCACTGCCCCTGGATCTCCACGAGCAGGTCGAGCACATCGCCGATCGTCTCGATCGAGCGAAGTCCGGCCGCCTCGAAGTTGAGCTCGTCCCCGATCTCGTCCTCGACCCGGAGCGCGAGCTCGGAGAAGTCGAGGGAACGGAACCCGATGTCAGCCAGCTTCGCGGTGTCGTCGGCCGGAAGGGTCTTCCCCTGCACGGCCAGCACCTCACCCATGAGCTTGCGGACCGCCGGTCGGTCAAGAGTCTCCATGGCCTCGGACCATATCGTGACGCCCGGCGAGGAAAACCTCTCCGGTCCGGAACGTGCGAGTAACGTGAGCGCGCATTCCCATGACGTCTGAGGAGATCGATGCTACGACGGGCAACCGCCGACGACCTGCCGAACATGCTGGCGTGGCGCAACCAGGACACCAACCGCTCGGTGAGCATCAACCAGCATCTGATCACCCCCGAGGAGCACGCCGCCTGGTGGTCCCGGGTCGCCCAGGATCCGACCCGGCGCGTGCTGATCTTCGAGTACGCCGCCCGGCCCCTCGGCGTGGTGAGCTTCTTCGACCACGACCCGGCCGCGAGGACCGCCTCGTGGGGTTTCTATCTCGACCACGACGGCACCACCGCCGACGGCACCACGCTGATGGCGTGGACGAAGATCATGCGCGAGGCCGTGGCGTACGCCTTCGCCCCCGAGCCGGACGGGCTCGACATCGACGTCCTGGAGGGCGAGGTGCTCCCCCACAACGAGTCGGTTCGCACGATGAACCGCCGCCTCGGCTTCACCGAGGGCGAACCCTATGAGCAGACCGTCGGCGACAGCTCCGTGACCGCGATCCCGGTCAGGCTGCACCGCGACGACCGACCCACCCGACGTTCCCGCAAGGAGCAGTAATGAGCGAGCGCCAGCGAGCGACCATCAGATCTTTCATCGGGCCGCGTCCGTACTCTGGCGCTCCCGCTACGGAGGTGGCCCGATGACCACCCACGAGATCGCCGTCGGCGACCGGATGATCGGCCCCGGCCACGAGCCGTTCGTGATCGCGGAGATGTCCGGCAACCACGGCGGCGACCTGGAGCGGGCGCTCGACATCGTGCGGGCCGCCGGCGAGGCCGGCGCGCACGCGCTCAAGATCCAGACCTACACCGCCGACACCATCACCCTGGATGTCGACACCCCCGCCTTCCGGCTCTCGGCCGACCATCCGCTGTGGCCCAACCGCCGTCTCCACGAGCTCTACGAGGAGGCGCACACGCCGTGGGAGTGGCACGAGCCGATCTTCGCCCTGGCGAGCGAGCTCGGGATGGTCCCGTTCAGCGCCGCCTTCGACCCGACCGCGGTCGACTTCCTGGTCAGGCTCGGGGTGCCGATGCTGAAGTCGGCCTCCTCCGAGATCACCGACCTGCCGCTGGTCCGGGCGATCGCCGAGGCCGGGTTGCCGACGATCATCTCCACCGGCACGGCGACGCTCGCCGAGATCGACGCGGCGGTGCGTACGGCACGGGCGACCGGCAACGACGACCTCGTCGTCCTGGCCTGCACCGCGTCCTACCCCGCTCCCCCGGAGGCCTCCAACCTCCGCGGCATCCCGGTCTTGCGCGACGCGCTCGACGTCGCCGTCGGCCTCTCCGACCACACCCTCGGCATCGGCGCCTCGGTCGCCGCCGTCGCCCTCGGCGCCTGCGTGATCGAGAAGCACATCACCCTCTCCCGTCAGGACGGCGCCGTCGACTCCGACTTCTCCCTCGAGCCGCACGAGTTCGCCTCACTCGTCAACGAGACCAAGATCGCCTGGCAGGCCCTTGGCGAGGCCCGGATCGGCCCGAAGACAGTCGAGCGCGAGGGCCTCCGCTTCCGCCGCTCGCTCTTCGTCACCCGCGACGTACGCGCCGGCGAGAAGGTCGGCCCGGAAAACGTACGCTCCGTCCGCCCCGCCGACGGGCTACCGCCAGCCGACATCGACATCGTCCTCGGCCGCACCTTCACCCAGGACACCCCGGCCGGAACCCCGCTCAGCTGGGACCTGGTCTGATCATCTCGCCGAATGGCTCACCCGCGGCGTCCGCCGCCGGGTGTGCCGCCGCCGGTCTGGGTGCCACCGCTGTCGGGTGGATGGACGCACCCCGGACACGGGCTGCTGCTGTCGGTCAGGTGGTGGGTCTGGCGGGCGAGGATCACGACCTCCGACATCTGCGGCGACTCGCCCGGCATCGTGAGACCGAGGCCGTACGCCGCGTTGAACGCCCACACATCCACACCCGCGCGGACCGCCGCCCTCCGCGCCAGGTCGTAGGCGGCGTCGTAGAGGGCGGGTAGGTCGACGGAGGCCAGGCGGGTCATCTCGGGCGGGGCAGCCCCGTTGCCGTGCGCCCAGCTGTAGAAGAGGTCCCGCACCCGACCTTCCTCGACCAGCCCGCCGAGGTAGGCCTTGATGATGTGGACGACCTGGTTGCGTCCGATGTCGGGGATGTCGAGCGCACTGGCGACCGCGGCCGCCGCGGCGTCCGCGAAGCTGCCAGCTCGTGCCTCCTGGTGCGACCTGGCCTGCTGAGCCTCGTCGAGCTCCTCGTACGCCTCGCTCACATCCGGATCACCGGGCAGCACCGTGACCCTCGCCGGAGGCAGGTCCTCGACGCTGAGCGTCGCTGCCTGGAACCGGCCGACCTGGCGGGCGATGCCCAGGGCGCTGTCCGAGACCGGCTGCCCCGGCTCGGCGCGAGCGGCATCGTGGACCGCCCTGACAACCGGCGCGAGCCGGGCGGCGACGCGGCGGTTCGTGACGACGTACTGGTGGATCTGCTCGTAGGCCGCCTCTTCACCCTCAGCACGCTGGATGTGCCGTGTCTCGAGGGCGTATCGGTCCTCGACCTGTCGCTTCCAGGCTCCCTCGGAGACTGGCACCGCGGTGATGGTGAAGACCATCGAGACCATCAGGCCGATGTTGATCCCGGCCAGCGTCCGCTTCCAGGTGTTGAGCACGCCGAGGACGGGCAGCCGGGTCTCGTCGAAGAGCGTGGGCCACCGAAGGACGAGGAAGCTGCTCGTGGCGAGGGCCGCGAAAACCGTCAGCCAGTACGCCCAGTGCACCCCGGTCAGCGTCTGCACCCTCTCCAGCACGGCGCGGATCGTGGTGACCTGGCTCGGGGTGAGCGAGAGGACACCGGCCAGCCACACCAGCACCAGCGACAGGAGCAGGCCGAGCTGAACCGACCATACGATGTCCGCCGCGGCACGAACCGTGACCCGTCGGGCCGCGCGCATCGCCCGCCAGCCGCACCAGGAGAGCCACCCGGCGATCGCGAAGAGCACGGGCGAGACATACGTCGTGGAGAGCAGGTTGCCGAAGACGAGCTGCTCGCCGACGAGGGTGGCGACGGCGACGCCGCCGAGGTGCGGGAGCGCCTGCACGGCGAGGTGGGGCGACTGGCCGAACCTGCGGTGGGCCAAGAACACAGACCAACCGCCGAAGCCCACGATCAGGACGACGGGGAGAAGGCGGTCGGGCCACCACCAGAGCAGTGCGGCAGTGATCGGCGTCCAGACGAGCACGACGAGCGCGGCGAACCGGCCGAACCTCCGGCGCCGCCACCACAGCACCGCAGGCGCGACCACGATCGTGTAGATCACCAGGAGCGTCACGCCCACGAGCAGGCCGAGGACGAGCCCGCTGAAGGCGCCGCCCACTGCGGCGAGCACTGTCAGGGCCGCGTCCCAGAAACCGTCGAACCCACGCCCGGCGGCCTCGTGCCAGGCGCCCAACAGGCCACCGGCAGCTGTCGCGTACAGGCCGAGAACACCGCCGACATCCGTATTCTCATCCATCGTCAGCTCCCGAAACGATGCCCGTGATCTCCACGGCCGCCGTTCAAGTTATCTCACGGTGAGATATGCCGCATAGGGATCGCGCGAGAGTCCTCGTCGCGGTCGACGGTCTATATCCGATCCCGGTCGAAGGCCAGGAGCGCGTCGGCAACCCGCACGGCGACCCGGCCGTCGACCTTCGCGCCCAGCAGGCGGCGCGCGACCGCTCCCGCAGACGTACGTCGCCCAGGAGACCACGCCACCGGACGACGGCGCGCCAGGGATCGTCGTCGAGCTCGGCCAGGGTGGTGATCCCGCATCGGCACCAATGGTGCACACAGTTGGTGCCGATGCCAGTCTCGCTCAGCCGGAGAGTCGAGACGGGTTCGTCCAACTGTGTGCATCGATGCACACAGTTGGACCACTGTCCCCAGACAGCGTGCGGCGGATCGCCCCACCACGAGCGAACTGTGTGCCAGACCAGCGGCACAACCACGCGGCCAGCAGCGTGTCGTCGAACCCGAGCTGAACGCGACCGTCAGCGGATTCAGCCGGCAGTCGGCCACGGTCACCGGACCGTTGATACCGCTACGACTGCGATGCTCGGCGGCGCTGGAGCCGTTCGCCGTCGAGGGCCAGGAGCGCATCGGCGACCCGCGCGGCGCCCCGGCCGTCGACCTTGGCCCAGCAAGCGGCGCGCAACCGCTCCCGCAGACGTACGTCCCCCAGGAGACCACGCAGCCGGACGACGGCGCCCTCGGGATCGTCGTCGAGCTCGGCCAGGGTGGCGATCCCGACGGCCAGCGCGTCCTGGTCCATCCGGACGTACGCGGCCTGCTGGTTGTCGGCGACGCAGACGAACCCGACCGCCGCACCGAGGCAGAAGAGCTCCCAGGCCGAGGTGCCGGCGGCGCTGAGCACCACGTCGGCGTCGGCGACGAGCTCGGCCAGGTTGTCGGTCGGCCCGATCACCTCGATGACCTGCCCCGGCGCCGGGGTGATGTCGGCGATCTCCGCGGCCAGCTCCGGGGTGGCTGCGATGGCGGTCAGCTCCACGGGAACCCCCGTTCGCGCGATTAGGCGGGCGACCCTGGGCGCGACCCCGAAGGCGTCCGTCCCACCGAAGAACGCCAGCACCCGCAGAGGCGAGTGTTCAGCAGCGGCAGACTTGGGCGCGGAAGGCCGCTGCCGGACGATGTCACCTCGCTGCTGGGCGTAGTCGAGCCCGCCGAGATGCATGGTCCCCTCGGGGAGTGCCCATGCCGAGGCCTCCGCGCCCAGGTTCTGGTCGAGGTAGAGGTCGGCGGCCCGTCCGCGGAGGTCGCCGTCGACGAGAGCGAGCAGCGGCCATCGTTCCCGCAGGTCGGCGTAGACCGAGGCCGGGAGGAGGTAGGAGTCGACGACCACCGACGACGGCTCGAGGCGGAGGAGAGTGGCGAGGAGGTCACCCGGCTCCGCGATCTCGATCCCCCGGCGTCGTACCTGCTCTGCTGCCCAGGGCACCTGGTCCAGGTCCGCGACCATCACGACGCGTACGCCTCGGGCGACGAGCTCCTCACCGAGGGCCAGGCAGCGCATGACGTGCCCGATCCCGACAGCGGGACCGGCGTCGCACACCATCGCCACCCGAAGACGCCTGCCTGTGGGTGATCCCATGGCCATGTCTGTGCAACCTCCCGGACTCGTCCGTTCTGCCGGAACGGCAGGTGTCACCTTTTGGGCGCCGTATCGTTGGCGCATCAGATGAGGCCCAGACTAGAGAGCACCACTGTGACCGTGCCCAATTCGGACGTCCGATCCACCGCCCCGAGCGACCATCCTCTCGATGGCGCAAGCATCCTGGTCACCGGCGGGACGGGTTCGTTCGGGAAGGCGTTCATTCGCCATGTCCTGGACAACCACAACCCGAAGCGCGTCGTCATCTACTCCCGTGACGAGCTGAAGCAGTTCGAGTGCCGCCAGCTGTTCGGCAACGACCCGAGGCTGCGCTGGTTCATCGGAGACGTCCGTGATCGCGACCGCCTCTACCGGGCTCTCCACGGCGTCGACTACGTCGTCCACGCCGCGGCGCTCAAGCAGGTCGACACCGGGGAGTACAACCCGTTCGAGTTCATCAAGACCAACGTGCTGGGCTCGCAGAACGTCGTCGAGGCCTCGATCGACTCCGGCGTCAAGAAGGTCGTCGCGCTCTCGACCGACAAGGCCTCCTCGCCGATCAACCTCTACGGCGCGACCAAGCTGACCGCAGACAAGATCTTCATCCTCGGCAACAACTACGCCGCCTCCTACGACACCCGGTTCGCCGTGGTTCGCTACGGCAACGTGACCGGTTCGCGCGGCTCGATCATCCCGAAGTGGAAGGCGATGGCCGAGCGCGGCGAGGCACTCGGGATCACCGACATGCGGTGCACCCGGTTCCTGATCACGCTGCCCCAGGCGGTGCAGATGGTGATCGACACCTTCGACCTCATGCAGGGCGGCGAGCTCCTCGTCCCGCACATCCCCTCCCACAAGGTCGTCGACCTGGCGAAGGCGGTCGCCCCCGACGCGAAGCTCGTCGACATCGGGCTCCGCCCCGGCGAGAAGCTCCACGAGGAGATGATCAGCCCCGAGGAGGGCCGTCGCGCGGTCAGCATCCGCGACGGCAAGTACTACGTGATCGAGCCGGAGAACCCGCAGTGGGGCTATAAGCCGATCATGGACGCCGTCCCGGTCCCCGACGGCTTCCACTGCGCCTCCGACAAGAACGACATCTGGTACGACGCCGAGGACCTTCGCGAGGTTCTGGAGTCGGGGGTCTAGTGTCCCAATCAGAGAGTCCGTGCCGTAAGTCGTGCGATGCGTGCGTGCATCGCAAGGCGGCGTCGCGACGGCATACCGGGTGTCTTCCGAGCGATGCCAACGCGGCGAGGCGCGTGCGCAGCGTGCGACTTACGGTGCGGAATGGAGGTGCGGGACACTAATGCTTCCGTACGGCCGCCAGTCGGTCTCCGAGGAGGACATCGAGGCCGTCACCGCGATCCTGCGCGGCGACTGGCTCACCACCGGCCCGACGGTCGACGCGTTCGAGCAGGCGCTCTCCGACCTGGTCGGCGGGCATCGCGCGGTCTCGTGCACCTCCGGCACGGCCGCTCTCCACATCGCCTACGCCGCGGCCGGCGTCCGCTCCGGTGACCAGGTGGTCACCACGCCGATGACGTTCGTCGCGACCGCATCAGGTGCCTCGCTGCTCGGCGCGAAGGTGCTCTTCGCCGACGTCGAGGAGGACACTGCCCTCATCGACCCGGCGGCCGTGGACGCCCTGGTGAGCGAGCGCACCAAGGTCATCGCGGCGGTCGACTACGCCGGCCATCCGGCCGACTACGCCGCGCTGCAGCCGATCGCCGACAGGGTGGGCGCGCTGACGCTCGACGACGCGGCCCACTCGATCGGCGGGTTCGCCCAGGGACGCCCGGTCGGCGATCTCGCCGACCTGACCACGCTCTCGTTCTTCCCGACCAAGAACCTCACCACCGGCGAGGGCGGCGCGGTCGTCGCCAAGGACGCAGACCTGGCCCGGCGGGCCCACGAGTTCCACTTCGTCGGCCTGATGCGCGACGCCGACCGGTTCCGCATCTCCGACGAGGGCCCGTGGCACCAGGAGGTCCACGAGTTCGGCCTCAACTACCGGCTCACCGACCTGCAGTGCGCCTTCGGTCTCTCCCAGCTGAAGCGGCTGGCCGGTTTCAAGCAGCGGCGCGCCGAGATCACCGCCCGCTACAACGCCGCGCTCGCCGACGTCGAGGGGCTGCGGGCCCCGGTCCAGCGCGAGGGCGTCGACCCGGCGTGGCACCTCTACCCGGTGCGCATCCTCGAGGGCCGTCGCCGCGAGGTGTTCGAGAAGATGCGGGCGGCCGGCATCGGCGTACAGGTCAACTACATCCCGGTCTACTGGCACCCGGTCTACGCCGACCTGGGCTACCGCCGAGGGATGTGCCCGAACGCCGAGGCGTTCTACGCCGAGGAGCTCTCCCTGCCGCTGTTCCCCGACCTGACCGACGACCAGGTCGACGAGGTCATCGAGACGCTGATCGGATTCCTGTGAAGCCCGCCGTCATCACCCAGGCGCGCATGACCAGCACCCGCCTGCCGGGCAAGGTGCTCGAGGAGGCCGCGGGGGTCACGATGCTCGAGCATCACCTCGCCCGCCTCACCGCCGCCGGTCTCCCGGTGATCGTCGCGACGACCACCAACCTCGACGACGACCCGGTGGCCACGCTGGCCGACAAGCTCGGCGCGGGGGTCGTCCGCGGCAGCGAGCACGACGTGCTGTCCCGCTTCGCGCTGGCGGTGCGGGAGTTCCGGCCCGACGTCGTCGTCCGCGTGACCAGTGACTGCCCCTTGATCGACGGCGAGGTCGTACGCCGCGGCATCGACGCCTGGGCGGCCGCCGACGAGCCCGCGCTCTATGCCAGCAACGCCCTGGAGCGCACCTACCCGCGAGGCCTCGACTTCGAGGTCTTCGCCGCGGCGGCGCTGCTGGAGGCCGACCGGCTCGCCATCGAGCAGCCCCATCGCGAGCACGTCACCCCGTGGCTCTACGGCGACGATGCCCGACCCAAGCTCAACCTGCCGTGGGAGCGGGACGCCTCGGCGTACCGGATCACCCTCGACACCGCCGAGGACCTGCGGCTGCTGCGGATCCTCATCGAGGAGCACGGCGCCCATCATCTCGACACTCCTGGTCTCGTCTCCCTCTTGGAGGCCCACCCCGAGCTGGTCGCGATCAACGCTGAGATCGAGCAGAAGAAGCTCGGCCAGTAGGATTCGTGACCACGCGAGACGTCGCGCCCTTCCTCCCTGCTGCGACCCTTGGAGCACTCCATGCAGAAGACTCTGATCGTCCATTCCGGCACCTTCAAGACCGGGAGCACGGCGATCCAGACCTTCCTCGCCCGCGCGAGCCGGGAGGGGAAGCTCCCGCCCAAGGTGGCCTACCCCACGATCGGCCGGGGCGAGCACAGCATCCAGCACCAGAACCTCTACTCCCAGCTCTTGGGTGAGGTGCTCTTCTCGCCGGCTCTCGGCACGTGGGAGCAGCTGGTCGAGTCGATCGCCTCCGGCAGCGCCGAGACCACGGTGATCTCGTGCGAGGCGTTCTCGATGCTGAAGCCCGAGCACATCAAGGCGATCGGCGAGTACGCGCGCGAAGCGGGCGCGAAGGTCCGCTGGGTCCACTACGTCCGCGACCAGGCAACCTTCTACAACGCCTTCTACGTCGAGCGGCTGATGGTGATGCGGCCTGAGCACGCCGAGCTGGTCGACCTCCCCTTCGAGGACTTCCGCGAGTGGTCACCGCTCGACATGAGCTTCCTCCACTACGGAGAGTTCGCGGACACCATCACCGGCGCCATCCCGGACGTGGATCTCCGGCTCCGTCCGTTCATCCGCAAGGAGCTCCGCAACGGGAACGCCGTCGCGGACTTCCTCGACACCTGCGAGCTCCCGATCCAGGGCGACGGAGCCGGGACCAGCAACGTGGGCTCCGGCTGGCGGACCGTCGAGACCGCCCGACACCTGGCCCCGATCGTGGCAGCGGCGCCGATGCGTGGTCGGCTCAGAGGCGCCGACTCGTGGAAGGCCACCCGGCTGAGGTGGATCCAGATCCTCCGGGGCGAGTACGTCACCTTGACCACCCAGCTGGGCTGGAACGACTCCAGCGCGGTCTACATGACCCCGGAGTTCCGCCAGGAGCTGCTCGCCGACTATCGCGACGACAACCTCCTCATCGGCAAGCTCGGCGGCTTCTCCTTCACCGAGATGATCGAGCAGAGCACCTTCCCCGAATACAACATCGGCGACTACGCGACGATCCCTGGCGACGAGGTGATGCAGGTCGTCAAGCTGGTCATGCAAGGCCTGCACACGATTCCGGAGGAGATCCAGCAGGAGGTCGAGGCCGGCCGCGCTCGCAGGCGGGAAGCGGCACCGCCGCCACGCAGGACGCTCCGCAGCCTCCTGCGCCGTTGAGTCACCACCTCACGTACGCACGTCCTGATCGATCGCAGTCTCGTAAAACGCGTCCGCGATCGCCGCGATCACGCCGTGGATCCCCGGGCCGTCGGTGAAGAAGTAGTCGGCCATGGCGTTGTGCGCGTCCTGATTGTCCATGACGGCCTCGGTCACGGCCGTCTGGAAGTCCTGGGACTCCATGAACTGCTTCTTCGAGTTGACCTTGGTCTGCTTGACCAGGTCCGGGTAGCCAAGCAGGCGGGCGACAAGGCCCTGGACGAACTCGCGGATCTGGGACTGCTCGAAGGTCTCGGCACCGAAGAGGTCGTTCATCTTGTCGATGACGACCTGGAGCGCGACGTATTTCGGCTCCTTGCGCGCACCCGAGCCGGCGCCGGTGATCCCCTTGAGCTCACCGTCCCCCACGAGTGAGATGTCGACCGGGATCGATTTGTTGTGCTTGACCCCGACGAGGGCGACGTCGGAGAGATCGACCTCGGCGCTCCACGACGACTCGGCAATGACTTTCTCCAACAGCCGCAGGAAGATCGAGAGCATCTCCATGTAGGCGTCGCCGTAGTCGACGATCTGGCTCATGAAGTCATAGAGGCGTACGTATGTGGAGACGTCCTTGCGGAACAGTTCGAGCGTGTTGAGGGTGACCTTGTCATCGGTCTCGAGCGCCGTCGCATAGCGGCGGGCGAAGTCGTGCTGCACCGGGCTGATCGCCGCCGAGAGTGCGTTGTTGCCCCGTCGAGCGACCCACAGCTCGGCCACCTTGCGGACCTGGTCCTCGGTGTAGATCCCTGCGTGCGCAAGCTTGGTCGCGAGGTGGACGACCACGTACGGGTCGGTCTCGGTCTCCAGCGAGGCGCTCTTGAAGTACGGCTCGAACGCGGTCCTGATGTCCTCGGGTTTGTTGACGAAGTCGATGACGAAGGTCTTCCGCTTCCGTTCACCCCCGGCGGTCCGGTGCGTCCGGTTCAGGCGGGAGAGCGTCTGCACGGCGGTGACTCCCGAGAGCTTCTTGTCCACGTACATCGCACACAGCAGCGGCTGGTCGAAGCCAGTCTGGAACTTGTTCGCGACGAGCATCACCTTGTTGGTGTCGCCCTTGAACGAGGCCGCCAGGTCTGAGCCCGCGCCCGGGTTCATCGCAGCCTCGGTGAACTCGTCGTCCCTCCCCGGGGCCGGCCCCCACTCTGAGGCCCAGATCTCGTTCTCGTCCATCGCCACCGAGCCGGAGAAGGCGACCAGCGTCCGGTAGTTGTAGGTCGGGTCTTCCGCCGCGCGCTTGGCCAGGTAGGCGTCGATGGCCAGCTTGTACTTCACCGCTGCCTTGCGAGAGTCCGTCACCACCATCGCCTTGGCCTTGCCTTCCAGCAGGTGGGCGACGTTCGCGTGGAAGTGCTCGACAATGATCTGGACCTTCTGACTGATGTTGGTCGGGTGCAGTTTCACCCACCTCATCAGCCCCTTCCGAGCGGCAGACTCATCGACGTCGTCCCCGCTCTGAGCCTTGCCCGCGATCTTCAGGGCGGTGTCGTAGGTCTGGTATCCCTTGAGCACGTCGAGGATGTATTCCTCCTCGATCGCCTGCTTCATGGAGTAGAGATGGAACTCGCGCGGGTGCCCGTCATCGCTCTTGCGGCCGAAGAGCTCCAGCGTCTTGTTCTTCGGCGTCGCGGTGAAGGCGAGGTAGGAGATGTTCTTCGACTCGGCCCGTTCAGTCATCTCCGATGTCAGGATCGACTCGGCATCGATCGTGCCGCCCTGTTCGATCTCCGTGATCTCCTCAGCGGTCAAGACCTGCTTGAGCTTCGAAGAGATCTGTCCCGACTGTGACGAATGCGCCTCGTCGGCGATGACTGCGAACTTCTTACCCTTCAGCGCCGAGTCCCGCCGAATCTCATCCAGTGCCCACGGGAAGGTCTGCACCGTGACCGCGATGATCAACTCGCCTTGCTTCAGCGCTTGCGCCAACAAGCCCGACTTCGAAGCCAGACCCGCCCTGCGTACGTCCTCTGGGCTGATCGTGGCCACGATCTTGCCCGACCCGTCGATCTGTCGGATCGCGTCCTGAAGCTGAGAGTCCAGTACCGTCCGGTCGACGACGACGATGACGGAGTCGAACACCTTCTGATCGTCGACCTGTAGCCGCGCCAAGCGATGCGCGGTCCAGGCGATGGTGTTCGTCTTCCCCGACCCGGCCGAGTGCTCGATCAGGTAGCGATGCCCGACGCCCTCCTCGCGGATCGCGGCCTCGATCTCGGTGACCGCCTCCCACTGGTGGAAACGCGGAAAGAGCATTGTCGTGCGGCGGACCGACGCGCCCGTCGCGACGTCCCACTCCTCGCCGGACTGGACGATCATCAGCCGTCCGATGATGTTGAGCCAGGCGTGCTTCTCCCACACCCTCTCCCAGAGGTACGCGGTCGCTGACCGCCCGTCCTCACCCGGTGGGTTGCCGGCGCCTTCGTCGAAGCCGGCGTTGAACGGCAGGAAATGGGTCTTCTCCCCCTCGAGCTTCGTCGTCATCGCCGCTAGCTCGTTGGAGACCGCAAAATGGACCAGTGCCCGGTGGCCGAATGACAACAGCGGCTCCGGCCGTCCGTTGGTCAGAGGCTGGCGGTCCTTCTTGTACTGGTTGACCGCCTCCTCCAACGACTGGGTGAAGTCGGTCTTCAGCTCCACTGTGGCTACCGGCAGCCCGTTGACGAAGAACACCAGGTCGATGCTGCGCTCGTCAGCGGTCGAGAACCGCACCTGCCGCATCACCCGCACCCGCATCGCCGCATAGTGCTCGTTCGTCGTCGCGTTCAGCGACGTCTCCGGCCGGAACTGAGCCATCTTCAGCCGACCACCGCCGATGTACTGCACCCCGTTCCGCAAAATGTTCAGTGTCCCGCCGCCATGCTCGAGCGGCTTGTCCAGCGCCGTGGTGAGCACATCGAGAAACTTCGCCCTTGAGCCGGCGGCCTTCAGCGCCTTCTCGTATGCCTTCGGCTGAGTCTCCTCCAGCCAGTCGTGGAGGTCATCTGGAAACAGGGCCCGTTCCTGGTCATAGCCTCCCCCATCCCGATCGTTGACAGAGTAGAGCCACCCCTGGCTCTCGAGATGCTCACAGATCTCGGCCTCGAACACGATCTCGTTGTGGTCAGCCATCCAGCTGTGCCTCCTCGTCTCCTCTTTGTCGTTCATCATGTCGGATCTGCCGCCTGTTGGCAGCGAGTTCGGGCGCGCCCGCTGGCCTTCAGCCCGCCTTCCGAACTGCACGGCAAACCGAGCATCAGGCAAGGACGCTCGCTGTTTCGCATCCCCAAGATCGATGAGGAAATTCCGGTTCAACGACGCGACAGGAAGCGATTCTTGACAGTGGCTTCGGAGATCGGTCGAGTGCCACTCCCATCCTTCCCGCAGACCCTCGAACAGGACTCTCGTGACTGACCACTTCCCGCCGCAGGCGCCGGGACCGGCGATGCCACCGCAATATGGCGCTGCATTCAACCCGCAGCAAATGCCTCCCCGCGGCTGGTTCCGGCGCCACCTCGCCTTGGTGATCGTCGGCGTCTGTGCACTGGCTCTCATGTTCGTCGTCATGCTGGTCGGCGTTGTGGCTCTGCTCGCCAGCGACGGCACCGGAGGCCATGACTACGAGGCCCTGGCAAACACCGATCCGTCGAAGTTCACGGTCGTGGATGCCGCTGCATGGTCCGCAATCCAGAAGGATCCCGACGCGGCCGAGGGGAAGCGCGTCGTGATCTTCGCGAACATCATGCAGTTCGACACAGCCACGGGGAGCGACACGTTCATGGCCGGCGTCGGAACCTACCAGCCGACCGAGGAGTACGAGTTCGAGATGGACACGATGTTCCGCGGCACACCCGACGCACTCGCCAAGTTCAAGCAAGACGACGTCGTCCGGATCTATGGACAGGTCGCCGGGGCTCAGGAGTACGACACGCTCATCGGCGGGCGAAACACCGTCCCCCTCATCGACATCGCGAAGATCGAGAACGTCGGCTTCGCGGACCTCAAGGGCGACGTGAAGGTTGGCAAGGTGATTCGCGGGGAGTACGGCGAGATAACCGTCGAGCTGACCGTGACCAACTCCGCGGCCAAAGCGATGAGCTACAACATCGAGCTGAGCGCAAAGTCGTCCAACGGCTCGAAGTCGGTCGGCCGGGCGTACGCATCCACCCCGAAGATCGAGCCGGGGGCGACCCTGAAGGTGGACGCTGACGGCTTCTATGACCTCCCGGATGGGGCCAAGATCCAGGTCGACAAGGTCGACCGCTACGAAGGCTGAGGGTGCTAACTTGGGCCATGCAGGCCGCAGGAAATGCCGCCCGCATGGCCCTCAGCCCCGCCAAGTGCGGGGCTGTTGTGCTCCACCACTGGTGGACCAACTGCCAGAGGAGCAGCTTGCCCCTGGCCTGCAGCCGATCTGGCTTGATGAGAGACACGCTCGGGCTGTCGCGACGCTCAAGACGGTGCAGCAGCGAATGGCCGGTGTCACCGGCATGGATGAAGAAAAGACGCGTAGCGCGTTGGCGAGAGCGGCTGACTCGTGCCCGAAGTTCAGGGGAGCGAGCTGGATCGAGCGGTGATCCGATACCACCAGGCCGGGCTGTGACGATACGACACTCGGCGGTTCTCAGTCTCGATCATCGGATCGTTTCGAAGGGCCCGGAGTGCACTCCTGATGGCGTATTCACTCAGCGGAGTCCTGATGAGGTCACTGACGAGGCTGCGGTGGCTGTGCCACTCCCCGTCCGCCAGGAGCTCCATGACGACGCCTCGCGTCCTGTCGGTCATCTCATCGGTGGTCATGTCGCTCTTCCATCGCTCGAGGTGTTGGCTCCCGGAGCCCTGACAAACGCTCTTGCCGCCAGCGCTCCGGGGTGCCTTCAATCTGCCGCCACTCATGTCCGCGATCCACCGGGACAGCCGGTGAAGATCGGCAGCAGATCTCCCCGTACGACAGGGAGGTTGTGCGACGATGGATCTGTGACCAGGAACTCCGGCTCCGACCGCGTGAAGGCGCACAGCCAGCGCCACCTGCGGCGGGAGTGGTCGAAGGAGCTGAGGGCACAGGGCTCGACCTGGGTCGAGGTAGCCGGCGCGTTTGCCGATCGATACGGACTGAACCCACGGGTCGCGTTCCGTGCTGCCCGTGATTGGAGCCAGCGGGACGCAGCCGAAGAGTGGAACCGACGTTGGCCGGACGATCCGAAGACGTTCAAGAACTTCTCCTACTGGGAACAGTGGCCGAGCCCCACGGGCTATGCCCCTTCGCTCGACGTTCTCGCCCGCCTTGCCGAGCTCTACCAATGCTCCGTCGGCGATCTGGTCGTTGACCTCGCTGACTACTCCCACCAGGACTCAGCGCGGAACGCGACAGGCGATCTCAACGGACTCTGGCGGTCGCGATACAGCTTCTTCTCCGACAGTCGACAAGAGACTCTGCACAGCAATCACACCGTCCGTCTTCACCACGCGGGCAGCAGGCTTCGCGGCACGACGACCGACACGGACGAGGGATGCGATTCCCGACTCGCACTGGACCTGGCGGTCAACGGTGCGATCGCCAGCGGGACGTGGACCGAGCGTACTGCTCCAACGGGCTACTACCGCGGGGCGGTCTACCACGGCACAATCCAGTTGGTCGTCGGCCCGCATGCCCGCAGCATGACCGGACGTTGGCTGGGTTTCGGAAAAGACTTCGTCGTCAACTCGGGCGACTGGCACCTCGACTGGATGGACAGCTAGTTCTCAGGCTCCTGGAACTCCGCCGGAACCGCTGATCACCGCCATGATCGTGGACCCGCGATGAAACTCGTCGCGCTCGATCAGGTCGAATAGCGCGAACATCATCTTCGCCTCATACACCCAGTCGAGCCGGAGGCCGTGGCGTTGCTCGAAGTCGTCGATGAACGCATCCAACTCTGGCGGTCGCTTTGCATATCCGCCGAAGTGGTAGTCCAGCACCAGCCGCCAGGAACCTACCCGCTCGCCATAGACCTGCTCCTGAAGCCTGACGATGTCGTCCTCGAGGAATCCGCCGCCTTTGAGCACCGGAACCCCGATCGCGGACTGGTCGGCACCCAAACCACCAGCAAGGCCGGCCAGAGTGCCACCAGTCCCTACGGCGCACATCACAACATTGACCGAGGCATCGATCTCCGCAGCCAGCTCCGCACAGCCGCGAACAGCCTCGGCGTTGCTGCCGCCCTCCGGGATCAGATAGAAGTTGCCGAACTCTTCGCGCAACGCATCGATCACCGCCTCAGACGTCTTCTCCCGGTAGGTCGATCGATCGAGGTACGACAGGCGCATGCCTCGCGACACCGCGAACTGAAGATGCGGATTCAGCGGGACATGCTCCTCGCCCCGGATCACTCCGATCGTCTCGAACCCGAGCCGAGCTCCCACTACTGCGGTCGCGACGATGTGGTTCGAGTACGCACCGCCGAAGGTCAGCAACGCCCGCGCTCCGCGTCGCCGGGCGGCTTCGATGTTGTATTTCAGCTTGCGCCACTTGTTACCCGAAACCTCCGAATGGATCAGATCGTCACGCTTGAGAAGCACCCGTACGCCCTCGCGCCGGGTGCGCTCGTCCTCGATCTCGTCGATCGGAGACGGAAGCCGAAGACCAAGGGCCTGCTCATCGTTCACGTGATCTGACTCCCACTCTGTAGTTCGTGGGCGCGAGCGCGTGCTAAGTTGGCCATGCAGGCCGCAGAAATGCCGCCCGCATGACCCTCAGCCCCGCCGAGTGCGGGGCTGTTGTGCGTCACGGCCACCCCTCCTGGCTCATGCAGCTTCTCATCGCAGATCTCGGTCTCGAACGCGATCTCGCTGTGGTCCGCTATCACTTGCCTCTGGATTCCCCGGCCAGTCTGGCTCGTTGAGTGGCCATTCGGAAGCGATCCATGGTCGAGAGGAACCAATCCATCAGCGCCTCGTGCGTGGCTTCTTCCGTGACATCACCGCCGTCAGGGCGGTCGACGTACAGTCGACACGCCTTCTTGGTCGGCAACGGGTCGTAGGAGACGGGGGCGCCGAAGTCGGCGTCGATCTGCTCACGATTGGCAGCGACCCGCTCGAAGGCAAGGCGACTCTCCTCAGCATCGGACGAGCCGAAGTAAAGCTCGACCCGCGGGCCGGTGCGGGTGAAGACGAAGCTGTACCAAGCGATCGAGGAGCCATACGGCATCGTCATCCAGCTTGCCTTCGGCGCCTTCACCGATCGGGTCCAGTCGGGATGTTGCTGACGGATTCTACGCAGCATCTCGGCCCAGAATTCTTGGTAAGCGACCTCCCGCTCCGTCGTGGGAATCGCCGAGGTCTCAGCATGGACCTGCTTCGTCCAGTCGTTTGGTTGGGCCACCAACTTGAAGTGGGGCGCCGGTCGGCTGTCGTCGATCTGCACCGCTGTGATTTCGACGCCGAAGAAGCGAGTGTTCTCGTCGGTGCGCTCGTTGAGCCAGTCAAGGGCAGCACGATGCTCGTCCCGGAACGACGGAGCGCACCACACGATCGTCTGCGGGTCCGTCCCACCGGCGTACGTCATGATCTGGCCGAGGTGCCCGTGGTCAGTCTGCTCTAGCTGGTTCTCTACGATCACGACGTTTCCTGTGCCCACCTCGCGCCCGATGAGGTCAAGCGAGAAGCCGCCGACCGGGTGCTCGGCCGCGGTCAACTCGAGCTCCATGCCAAGCACGTCCGCGAGCACGTCGGCGTTCTGCAGCATCCACTGAGTGAAGTCGTATGCCTCGTGCTTCCACACCTCACGCACCGGGATGACCCTCAGCCGGCTCATGTCCACCACTCACGCCACCTCGTCCCGCACATCGATCTGCCCCGTCACCGCGGCCGTGATCAGCGCCGCCCGGCGCTCCTTCGAGAGCTCGATGAACCGCTCCGTCTCCACGATGAGTTGATCGATCTTCGTGGTCTGCTCTTCGAGGTATGCGGCGATCCGCCGTTGCTCGTCCAATGGAGGTCGTGAAACTCGGAACGCCTTGAGATCGGCGCAGGTCAAGCCGCCCTTGGTGCTTCCGTTCTCATCGCTCAGCATCCGCAACTGCTCGTACGACGCACGCAGCAGCCACATCAGGAATTCCGGTGCCCAGAAAGCGGGCTCCGGTGTCACGTACGCGACGTGCTGGTTGACCGTTGCCTCTACGACGAGGCGGGTCGCCATACCTCGGGTCTTCCCCTGGCCGGTCAACCCCACGAGGACAGACCCAGGAGGCACGATCGGCAGATGGCACTCCTTCAGGGCGGTGCTCGTCACGAACTGGTCAGCACCGGAGACCTGATCCCTGTTGACGACGGAGCTGTTCAGCCAAGGGAATCCGTTTTCGCTCCAGTACGCAGCGTTCTCGCGGCGGGGTGTCGACCCATTGCCAATCTTGGTCCGTCGGCCGAGCTTGTCTGTTGGGCCAAGGGCTCCTGCCTCGGCAATGGCGCTACGCACGGCGGCGGAACGCCGTTCGCGGAGCATCTCGATCAGGCGCTGCTGCTCCTCGATGAGGGTGTCGATGCGGGCCGTCTCGCGGTCGAGGTAGTTGGCGATGGCGCGTTGCTCCTCCAGCGGCGGCACCAGCCACGGAGCTTCGGCCAATTCCTCGCGATTGACCTTCGGCATCTTGACCCGCATCGAGGTGACTGTGGCGAACGTGTGGAACGGCCGCGCGAGAAAGTAGTAGAACGCGAAGCGCGGATGCACTCGGTCCCGGAACGACATCGCATACATGTCGGCGCTACATAGTGCCTCGGTCTCGGCGATCGCGACCTTATTGAGTGCAGGTCGGATCTTCGAGTAGACGATCTGGCCCGCCTCTACGAGGTACTTGCCGCTATCGGCGCCTTGCCCCTCGGCGGTTTCGACACCAATGATCCGTCCTGTGCCGCTCTCGAGGTGGTTCGGAGCGATCAGCGTCATGCCGCTCCACGGTTCCTCCCGGGGATCCACCTGGCCGCCGTTGATCGCAGCTTCGTAGCGGAAACGGCTGACCGTCCAATGTGCCGGCACGTCCCCCATCCAATGCGACCCCGCCGCCTTCATCTCGGCATACGGCTGCATCAGTCCTCCACCTCCCGCAACAGGTCGAGGATCTTGGCGACCTGTTTCTCCAGGTCAGCGTCGATCTCGGCGAGGGGACGGGGTGGGACGTACTTGTAGAAGTGTCGGGTGAAGGGGATCTCATAGCCGGTCTTGGTCTTGGACCAGTCGATCCAGGCTTCGCCGACGTGCGGATTCACCTCGGCGTCGAAGTACGCCTGGATGATCGATCGCTGATCGACTGTGTTGGTCTCGACACGCTCGCTGACGCTCGCGGCTCGACCGGCGGGTGAGCCGTAGGTGAAGGGGACGTTCTCGGTGTCACGCTTCTTCGAGTCAGGCTTGGGGTTGCCCTTGCGGTCGCGTACGGGCTCGCCAGAGTCATCCAGCAGCGGTCGCTCGACGGTGATGGTCCAGTAACCGAACTCCTCGTTGCGGAGCACCTTGGACAGGTCGGGGTCGGCGTGTTCGAAGGCGGCGTACAGCTTCAGGATCTCGGCGCGGTTGGCATCGCTGATCTCCTTGCGCTTCGAACCCAGGCTCTTGCGCATCTTCGTACTGAACGAGGTGCCGTCGATGAACTGGACCTTGCCCTCGCGCTCGGGGCGCTTGGTGTTGTCGAGGATCCAGATGTAGGTCGCGATACCGGTGTTGAAGAACATGTCGGTCGGCAAGGCGACGATCGCGTCGAGCAGGTCGTTCTCCAGGAGCCAGCGGCGGATCTCGGAGGGGCCGGAGCCGGCGGCACCATTGAAGAGCGGGGAGCCGTTCATCACGATGCCGACCCGGCCTCCACCGTTCTCAGGCTCCCGCATGCGGTGGGCAAGGTGGAGCAGGAAGAGCATCTGACCGTCGGAGGTGGCGGGTAGACCCGGGGCGAAGCGGCCGTACGGACCGGCTTGGTCGCGTTCCTCCTTGACCGCTTTGGCGTACTGCTTCCAGTCCACGCCATAAGGCGGGTTGGACATCGAGAAGTCGAACTTCTTGTCCTTGAAGGCGGGTTCGGTGAGCGTGTTGCCGAAGGCGATGTTGCTGGCGTCGTGGCCCTTGGCGATCAGGTCGGACTTGCAGATGGCGTACGACTGGGGGTTGTACTCCTGGCCATAGAGGACGAGATCGGCGTCTGGGTTCTGCTCCAGCAAGTGCTCCTCTGCGAGCGCGAGCATGCCGCCGGTGCCGGCGGTGGGGTCGTAGAGGGTGCGAATGATGTTTCCATCGGATAGGTCCTGCTCAGCGAAGAGCAGGTCGACCAGGAGTCGGATCGCGTCGCGCGGGGTGTAGTGGTCACCGGAGGTCTCGTTGGCGGCCTCGTTGAACTTGCGGATGATGTACTCGAAGGCGTCACCCATATCGGCGTTGGAGACGACCTCAGGGTGGAGGTCGACGGCGGCGAAGGACTTGACGACCTCGCGCAGGAGCTCGGCCTTCTCGAGCGCGAGGATCTCCTTCTTGAAGTCGAAGTACTCGAAGACGTCGACGTCGGGCGAGAACCGGTCGATGTAGTCGGTCAGGTTGTCCGCGAGACCGTCGGCATCGGCAAGCAGGTTGGCGAAGGAGTAGTTCGAGGTGTTGTAGAACGTCCGCCCGGTCGCCTTCTTGACCGCCGCCTTGAGCCGATTCGGGTTGTCGATCTTCGCAGCGAGCTCACGCACCGTCTCTCGGTCTGGCTCGAGGATGCAGTCGAGCCGCCTCAGGATGGTCAACGGCAAGATCACGGTGCCGTACTGGTTGGGCCGGTAGGGGCCACGAAGCTGGTCCGCGATGGACCAGATGAAACTGCCGAGCTTGCTCACTGAGGGGATGACTCCTTGCTGGGTCCGTTTACTCCGCCATCCTCCCGCACCGCAGCGACGGGCGTGCTGGAAGGGACGATTCGGCGAGTCTCTCGACGCCAGCGTCGGCCGATCGTTCCTGGCCGTCGTCGTGGTCGAGGTATGAAGGGACCGAGAAAGCGCGAAACCCGAGCGCCACGACCATTCCGGACGGGTCTCGGGTTCACTTTCCGAAGCTCAACGCAACGGACACTCACAGTGTAGGCCGAGCCACTACCGATCTGGATCGATGACCAGCGCCACCGCTAGCGCAGGTCGAATACCGAGTACAGCCCCCGCTTGAAGCGCGGCTGACCGAGCTCACGGCGCAGGCCGGGGAGGTCGGCCCGATAACGACGGTCGACGACGAGCCAGTCGACGCCGTGGTCGTCGCGCAGCGTGGCGATCGTCGCCGGTGACGGGTTCGTGATGGCCGCGTCGTTGGCCTCGAGCAGCTCCGGGTCCCAGAAGGGCAGGTACGCCGAGTTGTTGAGGTCCGTGGACGGCTGCCCGACGACCAGCGGGTCGATGTAGGCCCACCCTTCCACCAGGACCCGACGTTCGGCGTACGCCGCGATCCAGAAGTTCCTGCGGTCGCAGTCGGGCACGGGCAGCCCGATGCAGTGGGCGTTGGTGGCGATCAGCTCATCCGGCTGCGAGTGCTCGCGGACGAAGCGGGCGGCGGCGACTCCACCGGGTCCGATGATGTCCGTGGCGGCCTCCCGAGGGAACGCGGGCCCGACCACCGCGAGAGCGACGGTCTGCGGCGCCCCGGCGAGCACGACCCCCGTCATCAGCACCGCGACGACCGGGAGCGAGGCGATCGCCGAGCGTTTGGCGTACACGACCACGATGACGACCGCGACAGCGAGCACCAGCAGTCCGATGACGAGCTGGGTCAGCAAGGTCGATGTGAAGACCGAGCCGTCTGCCGGCATGTCGTCGCCCACCAACAGCCTCGCGGTCACGAGGACGAGCGCGCCGAGAACGGCGCAACCGAGGAGCCGGATGCCGTCGCGCAGCGACAGGTCGGTGGGGATGATGTCCGCCAGGGAGACCGCCATGGCCACGCCGATGAACCCGCTGGCGCCCAGCAGGAAGTAGGCCTGGCTCAGCGCCGGATGGCTCAGGACCATCAGCGCACCGGCGCCGGCGGCCCAGGGGCCTGCCAGGAACCAGAGCTCGGGCCGACGCCAGCCGCCACGCACCAAGGCGACGATGACCGGCACGGCGGCGAGGGCGAACCCGACCGTGAAGCAGATCCAGATCGACACCGCCGCGGACTCGGGGAGGGTCTCGCCCTCCGGCAGCATCAGGATGCCCAGCCGTTGAACGGTGCTCCCGTTGAGATCGATCGTCGTCGCCCGGGTGCCGCCGCCGTAGAACAGCTGTTGCGCGACCAGGAAGACCACGACGGCCGAACCGAGCAGGGCGCCGAAGGTGCGGACCATCTGCCTGCGGCGCAGCACTGCGGAGACCACGAGCGCGAGGAGCAGGCCGACGATGACCGTCGGCAGGGCAGATGACTTCGCGCCGGCTACGGCGACCATGACGACCACCGTCAGCAGCCACGGCCGCCATCGCCACCGATCGCTCCGGATCATCTCGACGACCAGCACCATCAGGACCATCTGGAGCGGCATCACGAACGCATGGGTCGGACTGTTGAACGCACGCGCGACGGAGTCGAAGGCCAGCTGCGCGGGGCTGACCAGGCTCGTCCAACCGAAGAAGTCGGGGGTCGCCCCCATGGCGAGGACGAGGGCAGCGACGAAGCCGGGCCACGCCCGTCCAGTGAGACGAGCGGCCGCTGCGTACGATCCGCCGACCGTCAGCAGGACGAGCAGCACCATCGACATGCTGCGCAGCAGGACGACGAGCTCGATGTCGGTGATCGTCGCCGCCGACGCCAGGTGGACGTAGACCAGCCAGTGGTAGAAGAGCGGCGTGCCCTCCACCCACGGCATCTGGGCGGGAAAGTGGTGCAGCAGGTCGCCGGCGATCGCAAGGTGGAAGGGCTCATCGACATAAGGAGCCCGCAACGCGTCGAGCGGACGCGTGGACCACACCCCCTTCGCAGCCAGCAGAGCCTGTACGCACGCCACCCCCGCGGCGGCCCACGACCACAGGCTCTCCCTGCCGACCACCACAGGCCCGAACCATCGGCGGCGACGCCAGCCGACGACCAGTGCGACGACGAGCACGGCGACGGGATAGCCGTAGATCAGCGGGGTGAGATCGAAGAGCCGCAGCAGGAGATAGAGCGGGATCTCCAGGACGAGCCCGAGGATGGTGCCGAGGATCAGGTCGTTGCCGAGGTTGGGTCCCGGTTTCGCGACGGCGCGCCACACCACGGTGCCCGGGAAGGTCAGGAACGCCAGCACATAACCGGTGAAGAGCAGTGCCTCGCCGATCCCGACACCGGCTATGCGCACCGCGAGAACGAGCGTCGCGACCACGACCAGCACCCCCGGCAGGAGACCGGACCAGGACCGGCCCGAGACGGTGCCGTCCGAGAACGTGCGGTCCGAGGGAGGCTTCGCGTCGGGTTCGGCGCCTACGGTTGCCGGGTCTGCAGTCACCCGCGCGATCATGCCAACAAAACACCTACACCGAGTACACCGAAGCCACTCCGGATGCGCTATTTTCCTAGCGATGTCCCTCACCCACACCGTCTCTGTCGTCATCCCGGTCTACCGCGGTGCCGAGACGCTTCCTGGTGTGGTGAGCGAGATCGCCGACCTCGCCGAACCGTTCACCACCGCCAACGGTCACGAGGGACGCATCACCGAGATCCTCCTGGTCCACGACCACGGCCCGGACAGCTCTGACATCGCCATCCGTCAGCTCGCCGAGAAGTACGACATCGTTCGGCCGATCTGGCTGAGCCGCAACTTCGGCCAGCACGCCGCCACCCTCGCCGGCCTGGCCTCGTCCGGCGCGGACTGGATCGTCACGATGGACGAGGACGGGCAGCACGACCCTGCGTACATCCTGCCGATGCTCGACACCGCGCTCGGCGAGCAGGCCGCGCTAGTCTACGCCCGCCCCACCAACCCGCCGCCCCACGGGCCGCTGCGCAACCTGGCCTCGCGCGGGTCGAAGGTCCTCATCGACCGCGTCATGCCCGGCGGTCGCGCGCGGCAGTTCAACAGCTTCCGTCTGATCCTGGGCGAGTACGGCCGCAGCGTGTCCGCCTACGCGGCCAACGGGGTCTACCTCGACGTCGCGCTGACCTGGGTCATCTCCGACGTGGCGACGTGCCCGGTCGAGCTGCGCGAGGAGGGTGAGCGGCCCTCCGGCTACAGCTATCGCTCGCTGATGTCCCACTTCTGGCGGATGGTGCTCACCGGCGGCACCCGCCTGCTGCGTACGGTCAGCGTCTGCGGGGCCCTGCTCGCCACCTCCGGCATCGTGCTCGCGGTCGCTCTCGTCGTCGCGCGTCTGGCCGGCGGCGTCGACGTCCAGGGCTGGACCTCGCTGATGGCGGCCATCCTGGTCTGCTCCGGCGCGATCATGCTCACTCTCGGCGTGATCGCCGAATACCTCGGGATGGCCGTGAACATGGCGATGGGGAAGCCGCTCTACGTGGTCGTCAGCGACCCCGCGAACGGCCCGCTGCGCCACGGACCCGGTCCCGGCCACCCCGAATGACGGGGACCGGCGCCTCGAGCAGACCCCCGACGTTCGTCGTCGGCAGTGGCGGCCTGCTCGGTCGCCACGTACGCCTCGCGCTGGAGCGCTCCGCCTCACCCGTGAGCACGGTGAGCGTGCCGTGGCACGACCCGATCGCTGCCCGCGACGTGCTGAGGTCCGAGCTCACCTCGTTCCTCGGCTCCGCGGCGGCATCGTCGTCAGCGGCGAACGGACGCGTGAACATCGCCTGGTGTGCCGGCGCCGGAATCGTCGCCACGCCGGCGGACGAGCTCGAGACCGAGGTGTCGCTCTTCCGCGACGTGCTCGACGACCTGCGAGCAGCACTGCCGCCCGACATCCGCCTGGCCCTCTTCTTCGCCTCCTCGGCCGGGGGCGTCTACGCAGGCTCGGCCGATCCCCCGTTCACCGAGCACTCCGAGCCTCGCCCGCTGGTGGCGTACGGCCGGGCCAAGCTGGCGATGGAGGAGGCGCTGACCGAGTTCTGCGCCGAGACCGGATCGGTCGCGCTGCTCGGCCGGATCACCAACCTCTACGGCCCGGGCCAAGCGCTCTCCAAGCCCCAGGGCCTGGTCTCCCAGCTGTGCCTGGCTCACCTGCGCGGCACCCCGCTGCCGGTCTGGGTCTCCTTCGACACGATCCGGGACTACCTCTACGTCGGCGACTGCGCCGAGATGGTCGTCGCGGCCCTCGACGGACTTTACGAGCACGCCCGGACCTCCGGCACGAACGCCGTCGTCAAGATCCTGGCCACCGGCACCGGCGTGACCCTCGCAGCCGTGATCGGGGAGACCAACCGGGTCTTCAGGCGACGGGCGAGGCTACGACTCCCGGGGGCCGGCACCCCCAGCCACACCCGCGACCTGCGGGTCCGCAGCGTCGTCTGGCCGGAGCTTGGGCAAAGGTCTCAGACACCTTTCTCCGTCGGCGTGCGTCGCACCGCCGACGAGATCGCATTGGCCTACGCTGCTGGGACGTCCGCACTCCCGACCCAAGTGAGCGAGATCTCCATCCGATGACCGACACGGACATGCTGGTGGGCACGGCCGGCGGATCTCCTTCGATCGCCCAGAGCGACTACTGGTGGTATCGAGCGCGCACCCGGATCCTCGAGACCGTCATGAAGCCGTACGTAGGCACCCCACGCCGCCTGCTCGACGTCGGCAGCGCCGACGGGCCCAGCGTGACCTGGCTCGTGGGCACCGCCGAGCATCACGTCTCCCTCGATGTCGACCCGCGCGGGCTGACCGCCGGCGGCGTGTGCGGCTCCGCGGCCGGGCTTCCCTTCGCCGACGGCTCCTTCGACGTGGTCTCGGCCTTCGACGTCATCGAGCACTGCGAGCGTGAGGATGCCGCCCTCGCCGAGATCGAGCGCGTCCTGGCTCCCGGCGGCCGCTTCCTCATGTCCGTGCCGGCGTACAACTGGGCCTGGACCAGCCATGACGTCCACAACCACCATCACCGGCGCTACACCCGGCGGCGGGCGGTCGCGGCGATCGAGTCCGCTGGGCTGTCGGCCCTGCGAGCGACGTACGGCTTCACCGGGACTTTCCCGATGTTCGCCACCCAGCGCCTGGTCACCCGGTTCAAGGAGCGCGGTCCGACCGACGCTCTCACTGAGGACGCCGTCGCTCCGCTCCCCACGGTCTCGCCCGCGACGGAGAGACTCCTGCTCGGCGCGACCCGCATCGACGAGCGACTGCTGGGCAGGCTGGATCTGCCGTTCGGTTCCTCGGTGCTCGTGGCGGCGGTCAAACCACACTGAAAATCGCGCATACACTCTGACAAGCCTCGGCGTGCGACCTGAGCCGCCCGAGTCTGTTCGCTAGATCTCGGAGACTGACATTTGGACACGAGCAACCACTGGTACGGACACGCACACATCCTGTCCGAGTACTGCGGCCTCCCCTTCGAGGAGCCGCGGCCGATCTGGGGTGTGCTCCAACACGGCTGGAACCTCCTGCACGGCTTCGGTCCGGGCCACGCGCCGCCCTACGGCTTCCCGAAGTTCGTCTGGTCTCACGCGAACCTGCGCCGCGGCCAGGCGATCGGCTGGCGCGACTACGCCGTGATCGGCGCGCCGTGGAACTACCTGCTCGAGCTCAAGAAGGAGACCGAGCCCGTGCCACCGGCCGATGAGCGCGAGGGGACGATCTTCTACCCCTTCCACACCTGGGACCACGGTCAGGTCAGCGGCGATCACGACCGGCTGATCTCGCAGATCAGAGAGACCGAGGACGGTCCGGTGACCGTCTGTCTCTACTGGATCGAGTACGAGATGCCGGAGGTCCGGCGCCGCTACGAGGACGCCGGGTTCCGGGTCATCTGCCACGGCAAGCGAGGCACCTTGCGGCAGGGCACGGACACCCGTTTCCTCCACAAGCAGTACGCAGAGCAGATCCGCCACCGTCGGGTCGCCTCGAACCGACTGACCACGGCGATCTTCTACGGAGCCTCGGTCGGCTCCGAGGTTGCGGTCTACGGTGACCCGATGACCTTCTCCGACGTCAGGGACGCCAGCGTGCGGGACGGGAACGAGCAGGCCAGACGGCTGTTCCCGGAGTTCCACGGAGTAGAGACCGATGCAGAGGAAGTACGCGCCACGACCGTGCGCGAGCTCGGGCTGGACGCCATGGCGTCTCCAGCCGAGCTTCGCGCACTCTTCGGATGGGAGCCCATTGGATGAACGACATCGACACCGTCTCGAAGCGCGACGCCTACGAGATCGTCTCGGGAGACATGTACGACTGGTCGGACCTGACCAGCGCTGACCCGTGCCCTCGCGGACCGGTCCTGACCCGCGTCGCCGTTGCCACGGCGAGCGACGCCGCTCACCTCCTCGTCGTCGGTCCCCACGACCTCGGGCTGCTCGATGCCGTCGTCGGCCTCGCCTCGAGGACCACCCTCGTCCTCCGGACACACACCGATGCGAAGCTGGCGTCCGAGCGGTACGCCGACAGGCCTGTCGACGTCGTCTGCGGTGACCTTCGCTCCTGGACCCCCGATCAGCCGGCCGACGCCGTGCTCGCGCTGGACGGCTTCGGCCGGGTCTCGTCGATCGATGCAGCCCCTGCGGACTGGCACACGATCTCCGTGCACCTCGCTCGCCTGGCGACACGCGATTCTCGTCTGGCGGTGGTCGTCCCCAACCCCGGATCCCCGCTCGAACAGCTCAGGGCCGTCGCCCCGGAAGCATCCAACGAGGATGCTGACTGGTCGTTCCCGATCCATGATCGGGCACACCCGCGAAGCCTCGTCGATGCGAGCGCACGGCTCGGAGGCCGCGGATACACCCTGTGGCCCGACGTCGCTGCTCCCACCTTGGCCGCAGCTCCCGACGCGTGCTCGGCGGCGCTCGCCATCGCTCATGGCCGACCCGCCGACACCGCCACGCTGCGCGAGCTGCAGCCCGCGCTGGCCCAGACGCTGGACACCTTGGGAGTCGCGGCCGCCGCCAGCGGCTGGCTGGTCACCCGGGGACTCGCGCCGAGCGAGGGAGTGACCGCGCGAAGCGCGGACGCGATCGGGTCGGTCCTCGGAGTCGACCGGAGCGGCAACGAGACCTCATGGAACGCTCCCGACCGCTCCTGGCTGGTCGAAGCCATGCGCGACTCGGCACGACGGGACGCCTCGGGGCTGCGCAACCGCGTACGCCGGCTGCGCGACGCGGTTGACGGTGACCCCGAGCGTTGGCGCGGTCTCCAGGTCGACGAGATCGGCATCGACGCCGATCGTCTCGTCCCGGTCCACGACTCGGCGGCGAGGCTCGGCGACTCCGCCGACGAGATCTTCCTGGGTCTGCTGGACGAGCTCGCCGCGTTCATCTGCGTCGCCGGATGGCGGCACCCCTGGCCCGCCGGACGCGGACGGGACGAGCTCGCCGTCCTTCTCGCTGCGACCGTCGACACCGTGGTGACCACGGCGGACGTACGCCGGGTGCGCGAGCGGAGAGAGTCCGCGCTCTCGTCGAACGGGATGACTCCTGTGTTCGCACGCCGGACGTCGCCGGCCGAGGCCGACACGAGCGAGCTGCGGAAGCTGATGGACGAGAACGAAGCGCTTCGCGGCCAGGTGACCTGGTTCAAGCAGCAGATGCGTCAACGGCAGACGATGACCCACGAGGTTCGCACCGCGGCCCGCCGCGACGTCGCTGCTCTCAACGGCCGGATCAAGGAGCTGGAAGATCAGCTGAGCGCTCAGCAGACCACCTCCATCACCCGAGCCGCCAAGCGTGCCTCGAGCGTCCCGTCACGGGCCCGGGCCCGCCTCGGACGCGTTCCCGGTGCCCGACGCGCGGCTCGCCTGCTCAGAAGGGCTCTCGGCGCGCTCCGGCGCGCGGTCAGGCGCTAGTCCGGCGTGCCGGTCACGCCTCGATGGGTGTGACCGGCACTGGCCTCAGGTGGATCTCGTCGGACCAGCCGAACTCGAGCTTCATTGCCTCGGCTGCGGCGGGCTGGGGCACCCGTTCCCCGAGCTCACGGGCCACGACGATCGGCTTGTGCTCGCGGCCGTCCAGCAGCGACCACGACGAGGTCGCACAGACGTCGTGCTCGACGGCGGCGTCGCGCACCGCGCCCACCGGGACGGTGATCAGGAAGACCCCGTCACGATCGACCACGTCCAGCGGGACATCGAGGGGTTTCTCCGGGGTCGGCCAGGTCCGGAGCAGCGCGCCGGTGGATGCCAGTCGCGGGCCGTCCGGACCGCGCAGGATCAGATCCTGGCCGTGCCACCACGCATCGTGAACGACCGGACGGTCGTGGGCCGCGGTGATGACGAAGCACCCGTTCGGATCGCGGGTGGCGTTCACCGCGCGCCCCTTCATCAGCGATCGAGAGCCGAGGAAGTCCGGGTGCACCGGTAGCGGGGACGTACGCCCGTTCCGGGCCAGCTTCACCCGGGTCGGCACGATCTCCTCCATGGGCATGTCCATACCGGACTTCTCGAGGATGGCGTCGACAGGCACTGTCAACCGCCAGGGGGTGATGCCTCGGTCGCCTCGATCCCCGATGGTCAGCGGGTGAGTCACCGTCGCGCCGCTGCGGTCGGTGAGCGTCAGCTCTGCATGCTCAGGAGGCCTGCAACGGAAGGCGCCCCGGATCTCGATCTCGTCGCCGAGGTCCGTGGTGTGGTCCACCCACGCGTCCGGAAGGTCGCGGACGGTGACGCCGAAACCACCCGGAAGACGTCCTGGGCGACACCAGCGGTTGCCGATACGCCGCCAGCCCTGCCACCGCTCGCGGCCGTCTCCCGAGGTCGACACCTGGATCACGTCGCGTACATCGCGGTTGCGGATGCTGATCATGAGGCGCCATTGGCGATCGCCCGCCAGTCGCGATGGGTCGATGCTCAGCTCGAGCGTCGACCTGTCGGCCTGTCCGAACGCGATCGCCCGCGGCTTGGCAACGTGATCCACCGGGATCTTGGCGCCGGTGGGACTCTGCAGCCACACCTTGAAGCGCGTCCGTCGCGCGAGCGGGAGGGTGTTGACGCCGACGTTGACCCGGACCGCGATCCGGGACCCGCTCCACCAGGCCTCGGTGGCTACTGCCTTGGGCTTCAGGTAGGCGGGGGCCAGGCGGAAGACCGAGTCGGGGGCTCCGACCGCGGCGTCCTCGAAGGTCGGGAGCTTCGCGTACCAGCCGTCCTTTCGTCGGGCCAACGGCGCCAGGGTCCCGTTCTCGGCCCGGTAGCGAGTCAACGAGGTCAGCGCGTCGCGTTGGCGCCGCTTCAGCAGGTCGAACACGAGTCGCTCGAACGGTCCCTGACGATCGAGGATCTTGTCGTCGATCCGCGCCAGGTAGCGCGCAGCGAGGTCGAAGATGCGTCCGGCCTCGTCGGCGGGGTGGTCCTCGATCGATCGGGCGAGCACCTGGACGTCCGTCGCGGTGAGATGCGACTTCACCAGGTCGGCGAGGTAGGGGGCCTGCTCCTCGACCATCTCGAACAGCATCTCGGCCGAACGTACGCGGTCCTCGATGTTGTCGAGGTGCCAGTGGCTCTGCGTGATCGATGCCTCGCCACCGTCGCGGTGACGCCAGTAGTAGACCGGCTCGGCGAGGACGTCGACCTGGCGGGCGCGGATGTGCGCGGCAAGGGCGACCGGGTAGTCCTCGTACAGCATGTCCGGGTAGCTGAGGCCCGCGGAGTCCCAGAAGTCACGCCGGTAGACCTTGTTCCAGATGTAGCGGTCGATGCCCAGGATGTGGGTCCGCCTGCAGTGCGTAGCCATGCGGGTGGTGACGAACGGCCGCCGATGCGACCACGACTGCCAGACCGACACCGAGTCGAAGCGGCGAGCGTTGCCCGCCACGAAGTCGGAGCCCGTCTTGGCCAACGTGTCCGTCATCAGCTCGTAGGCATACTCCGGCACGTAGTCGTCGGCGTCGACGAACGCCAGGAGATCACCCCTGCTGTTCTCGACACCGATGTTGCGGGCGAGCCCGACACCGACCTTCGTCGAGGAGACCAGCCGGAATCGCGGATCCACCGAAGCGAACCGATCGGCGATCTCCGCGGATCCATCGGTGGACGCATCGTCGACCATGATCACTTCGAAGTCGGAGAAGGTCTGGGTCCGAAGCGACTCCAGGCAGGTCTGGAAGTAGGGCTCTACGTTGTGAAACGGAATGACGACACTCAGTGCGGCCTGCGACCTGAGCTCACCCAACACGGTTGCCGTCCTCGAGTCGTCGCAACCGCTCCTCGAAGCGCATGGCTGCGGTGATGCGGGCGCGTACCTGCTCCTGCTGACGCTGGATCTCTGCCCAGATCGAGGCGGTGTCGACGTTGCCGCCCGCCGCCGCGCCGGTAGCGGTGTTGCCTCGCTCGACGGTCTCACGCAGGCTCTCCAGACGCGCCTCGAGGGCCGCGACCTGCGGGCTGACCCGAGCGAGCTCGCGCTCGAGGTCAGCGATGCGGACCCGCTGCCGGTCCGTGATCGCACGCAGCTCCTCGATGATGGCCCGTGACTCCTCCGCGTCGGCAGCGGATCTGACCTTCCTGATGACCTCGCCGCGCAGTCGGTTCAACGCCATAGAGACACCCGTTCCTCCTTGAGCCAGTCGGTCATCACACGCGCCTCCGCCTCGATCCGGTGTTCCCGTGCGACCGGCGAGGATCCGCCGACCTGGTAGGTCCATTCCGTCTGCGCCGGGTCGTCGACGAACGAGAACCCTGACATCCGGATGTCGGCCTCCGGGAACAGGTTGACCGCAAGCCACGCAGCGGTGAAGCCCGTGGTCGGCGCCAGCTTCTCGGTCCGCCAGGGGATGTCGAGCTCGTCGCCGATCCGCGGGAGCACCTCCGCGTTGGGGAGGGGTACGAAGCCCAGATCGGGCGGCCACGACATCGGCCACACCTCGGGACGGCCGTGGAAGCGCATCGGCTCGGCGAGGAGGTAGAGACGCTCCCGGTAGCGGTCGAAGGTGTGCCGCGTCGGGCGGGTGATCCGATTCCAGACCACGACGTCTGTTCGCGACCCCTGAGCGCGCGGCCCACCGGGTTCGTCGAGCACGAAGCTGTTCACCCGGATGACCAGGTCTGAATCGTCGATCGCCTGCGCACGCTCGTCGCTGGGCCCCAGCGGAGCATTGCCGAGCACGGCGACCGAGGTGACCGGCGTCCTCCTGGCGTACGTGGCCATCAGGTCGCGCAGGTAGACGAGGCCTTCAGTGATCGTGACTGCCCTTTCGGCGATCAACGTCACCGGCTTCCCCCCTTCCAACGACTCTCGTCGCAGCGTCACCACAGTTCGCTGGGACGCGACAGATGCGTCACCCGTTCCGGAAAATCCTAACGAGCCAGTCGCCCGGCAGTTACCCGCCCGAGTACCTGTTTGGGTATCGAGGCGTCATTTCACGCGCGCCGGATCCAACTGAGGTGACGCTGTAGGGGTCCCGTCACCATTCGTACATCTGTGTGTCGTTCGCCGGTCAGGCGGACTGAGCCCCGCTCCAGCTGGTGCGCTCGGCCTCCAGCTCAGCGCGTACGGCGTCCAGCTCGGACTCCAGCTCGGCGACCCGGATGGCCGCCTCCGCGGCATCCGCTTCGACGGCCTGGAGCCTGGCCTCGAGCTGCTCTCCGCGCATCTCGGCCTGGGCGGCCCGGCGAGCTTCATCGCCGCGGCGTCGGACCGCCTCGGCTGCGCGCTGGTGAGCAGCGGCCAGGGCTGCCTCGAGCTCCTCGACCGCCTGGACGCGGTCGGCGAGCTTGGCATCCATGTGCTCGCGGAACTCGGCGTCCTCCTCGGCCCGCTTCTCGGACTCGACACGGAATGCCTGAGCCTGCTCGGCGCGGTCGCGCGCCCAGTCGCGGCGGGTCTGGAGAAGCTCGGAGTGGGTGATCTTGGTTGCGGCTGCGCCACAGGCGAGCCCGAGAACGGCCGCGAGCACGACAACCAGCCATGACCCGGAGGCCACCGCAGCGGTGATCGTGATGGCGGCCAGCGCCAGCAGGGCTACAGCAACCGTCAGGCGTGTGCTGCGCTGACGCCTGCGTGTGACTGAAGTTGCGGATGGGGAAGGCATGCTTCCACGGTACGGCTAGTTTTCATCGGGTTTGCGGACCCGGCAGGCGTGTTCGAGGAGTCGAGCGGCGATGACGATCGTGGTCCCGGCGACCGCCGCCACGGCCGAACGCACCAACCGATCCCCCGCGGTCGTGCTCATGTCGTAGCCCAACCAACTGATCGCGTAGCCCAGGTAACCACCGGCGAGGAGCGCTCCGACCAAGGCGCAGGCACGGGCGAGCACGAGCCGGTTGACCGCCTGATGAGCCTCGATCCGCTCGCCGCGTACCTGTAGCTGGCGGTGGGTGACCCAGGCCGTGACACCCAGCGTTGCCGCGATCAGCAGCAGCAGCATCGGCTGCGCCCAGGTGATGACCGGCGCGACCCGGCGCCAGGCCTCCAGCACGGGGTGAGCCAGCCAGCCGCCGACGATCCCGATGACGGCCCACGCCGTGATGGCTCCGCCCGACATCGGGCGGAGCCGGCGCTCGTCGTCGGCGGGCTCCTTCTCAGGACCCTGGTCGGGGTCCTCGGGTGCTTTGCTCAGGTCCGGCTCAGAGCTCGAGAACGAGGTCGTCGCGGCGAGTGATGCCGCTCTGCCCGGACTTCTCCAGCAGGTCGGCGATCGGACCCACACCCGGCAGGTCAGCGTTCGGCTCCAGGTCGAGCCACGGCTTGAGCACAAAGGCCCGCTCGTGGGCACGCGGGTGCGGCAGCGTCAGCGACTCCTCCTCGAGGATCTTGTCGCCGACAGAGACGACGTCGATGTCGAGCGTGCGCGGCTCGTTGAAGATGCCGCTGCGCGAGCGCCCGTAGGCGTCCTCGATGGTGAGCGCGCGCTCGAGCAGACGCGTGGGCGTGAGCGTGGTGTCGGCGAGGACGATCGCGTTGAGGTAGAGCTCAGCACCATCCGGCGAGTCGACCGGCTCGGTCTCGTAGACCGGCGAGACAGTCGTCACCCAGACGTCCGGGGTCTCGGCGAGAGTGTTCAACGCGTCCTGCAGATTTGCCAACCGGTCCCCGAGATTGGAGCCCAACGACAGCACCGCCCGTCGAATCGGCCGCATCTCCCCGGTGAGCGTGTCGGCGTCGATGATGTACGGGTTGGGTACCTCTGTCACGTGCTCTGCCTCCGGGTGATCGTCAGGGTGACGTCTTTGAACGTCGCTTCGATAGGCGCCCCCGGTTTGTGAACCGTAACACGTACCCAAAGCGCGCGGATGTCTGCAAGGCAAATGTCCGCGATCCGCTGGGCAAGCGTTTCGATGAGGTCCACCGGGTCGCGCTCAACATTGGTTTTGACCGCCATCGCGAGACTTCCGTAATCCACGGTGTCATGCAAGTCGTCCGTCTCCGCGGCTCTGCGGGAGTCGGTGCCGATGACCAGGTCGATGATGAACTTCTGCCCCTCACGGCGCTCGAAGTCGAAGACTCCGTGGTGGCCGAAGCACTCCAGACCGAGGATCTGAATTTCGTCCGCAGGTTCTGCGATGTTCACCGAATGGTCTCCCTCGCTCCGGTCGTCTCCGCGCTTCGCGCGGTCACTCCCTCGAGTTTCGCTGTTGCCGCCAGGGCGTCCTTGGCGGCGCGTACGTCATGAACACGCGTGGCCCATACGCCGCGTTGCGCAAGGAAGACAGTGATCGCATCGTGGGCACTCTCGCGCTCGGTCACCGGCCGCGGCGTGCCGTCGGGGGCGGCCAGCAGGCGGCCGAGGAACGCCTTGCGACTGGCGCCGATGAGCAGAGGGAAACCGAGCTTGTGGAACTCCTCCACCCCCGCCAGCAGACGCCAGTTGTCATCGGCCGCCTTGGAGAAGCCGAGCCCGGGGTCGATCACGATGTTGTCGTCCTGGATCCCCGCCGACCGCGCCGCCTCGATCCGCTGCTCCAGCTCCCGCTTGACCGTGGCGACGACTCCGTCGGCGTAGACGAGATGGTCCTCTTGCTGCATCTCCGCGCCGTGGGCGCGCCAGTGCATCACGACGTACGTCGCGCTGTGGTCGGCCGCCACCTTCAAGATCCCCGGGTCGGCCAGACCGCCCGAGACGTCGTTGACGATCATGGCCCCGGCCTTCAGCGCCGCCTTGGCGACCTCGGGACGCATGGTGTCGACCGAGAGGGTCGCCCCTTCTTGGGCCAACGTCTCGATGACCGGGACCACCCGCGCCAGCTCGTCGGCGACCAGGGGCCTGGTCGCCCCTGGCCGGGTCGACTCGCCACCGATGTCGAGCAGGTCCGCGCCTTGCGCCAGGAGCGCGTGCCCATGAGCCACTGCATCGTCGGTCGCCAAGAACCGCCCACCGTCGCTGAACGAGTCGGGCGTGACGTTGACGATCCCCATGACCTGCACGGGTCCGACCCTATCCGGCGGGGGTCAGCGCGTTCCGCCCCGGATCAGGGCCATCGCCTCGGCCCGGGTGGTGGCGTTGGAGCGCATCGTGCCGCGTACGGCGCTGGTGATCGTACGCGCGCCGGCCTTCTTGACGCCGCGCATCGTCATGCACAGATGCTCGGCCTCGACGACCACGATGACGCCACGCGCGTCGAGGAGGTCGGTGAGCGCGTCGGCCACCTGGGTGGTGAGTCGCTCCTGGACCTGCGGCCGCTTGGCATAGACGTCGACCAGCCGGGCCAGCTTGGACAGGCCGGTGATCTTGCCTGAGGTCGCCGGGATGTAGCCGACGTGGGCGACACCCGTGAACGGGACCAGGTGGTGCTCGCACATCGACCACAGCTCGATGTCGCGGATCAGGACCATCTCGTCGTGGCCGAGATCGAAGGTCGTGGTGAGGACCTCCTCGGGCGTCTGGTGCAGCCCGCGGGTCACCTCCTGGTAGGCCCGCGCGACCCGAGCGGGAGTCTCGATCAGCCCCTCGCGGTCGGGATCCTCCCCGATCGCGTAGAGCAGCTCGCGCACTGCCGCTTCGGCCCGCTTCTGGTCGAAGGCCGGAACGTCCGCCACGTCCCGCTCGGGGACGTGGACGGGCGCTACATCTTCCGCGCTGCGCGCGGTCACTCCCTCGCTCGGCACGGACGGACGAGCAAGCTCGCCGTCCGACCTCGCTCCGGTCGTCTCGAAGGTCTCAGACATCTGATCTTCTTCTGATCGTTCAGGCGGACGGGGTGCCCTCGGACGAGCCGGCCTCGGACGGCTTGGCGAGGTCTACACCGTTGGCGGGCTGGTTCCCGGACTGGACACCGGACTGTCGACCGGCGGCACGGATCGCCTTGGCGAGGTTCTCCTTGTCGCGCTCGACGATCCACCGCGGGATCTCGACCGCGGGGCGGTCAGAGGGACGACGGGTGTCGGAGCCGGTCCACGCCGGGCGCGGGTCACGACGACGCAGCGGCTCGAAGATCTCGGCGACCTCGTGCTTGGAGAGGGTCTCCTTCTCGAGGAGCTCCAGGACCAGGCTGTCGAGGACGTCCCGGTTCTCCTCGAGGATGTCGAAGGCCTCCTGGTGAGCGGTCGCGAGAAGCTTCTTGGTCTCGTCATCGACGATGGCCGCGACCTCCTCGGAGTAGTTGCGCTGGTGACCGATGTCGCGGCCCAGGAACGGCTCGCCGTTGGACTCGCCGAGCTTGATCGCTCCCAGCCGCTCGGTCATGCCGAACTGGGTGACCATCGCGCGAGCGAGGTTGGTCGCCTTCTCGATGTCGTTGCCGGCGCCCGTGGTCGGGTCGTGGAAGATGAGCTCCTCCGCAGCGCGACCGCCCAGCATGTAGGAGAGCTTGTTGAGCATCGCCGAGCGCGTCTGGCTGTACTGGTCGTCGTCGGGCATCACCAGGTTGTAGCCCAGCGCCTTGCCGCGCGGCAGGATCGTGATCTTCTGGACCACGTCCGGGCCCGGAAGGGCTGCGGCGACCAGCGCATGGCCACCCTCGTGGTAGGCGGTGATGAGCTTCTCGGTCTCGCTCATCAGGCGGGTGCGCTTCTGCGGGCCGGCGATGACTCGGTCGATGGCCTCGTCCAGAGCCTTGTTGGTGATCAGCTTCTCGTCGCTGCGAGCGGTCAGCAGCGCGGCCTCGTTGAGCACGTTGGCCAGGTCGGCACCGGAGAACCCGGGGGTCCGTCGGGCGACGCCGTCGAGGTCGATGTCGCCGGCCAGCGGCTTGCCGCGGGCGTGGACCTGCAGGATCTTCTCGCGACCGGCGAGGTCGGGAGCGTCCACCTGGATCTGGCGGTCGAAGCGGCCCGGGCGCAGCAGCGCCGGGTCGAGCACGTCGGGACGGTTGGTGGCCGCGATCAGGATCACTCCGCCGCGTACGTCGAAGCCGTCCATCTCCACGAGGAGCTGATTGAGCGTCTGCTCGCGCTCGTCGTGGCCACCGCCCATGCCGGCACCGCGGTGACGACCGACGGCGTCGATCTCGTCGATGAAGACGATGGCGGGAGCGTTCTCCTTCGCCTGCTCGAACAGGTCGCGGACACGGCTCGCACCGACACCGACGAACATCTCGACGAAGTCCGAACCGGAGATCGAGTAGAACGGCACGCCGGCCTCGCCCGCGACGGCACGCGCGAGCAGGGTCTTACCGGTGCCGGGCTGGCCGTAGAGCAGCACGCCCTTGGGGATCTTGGCGCCGACGGCCTGGAACTTCGCCGGCTCCTGCAGGAACTCCTTGATCTCCTGGAGCTCCTCGACCGCCTCGTCAGCACCGGCGACGTCGGCGAAGGTCGTCTTCGGCATGTCCTTGGTGATCAGCTTCGCCTTGGACTTGGCGAACTGCATGACCCCGCGGCCGCCACCGCCCTGCATCGAGTTCATGATGAACAGGAACAGGATGATGATCAGCGCGAACGGCAGTACGAAGCTCAGGATCGAGCCGAGCACGGAGGGCTTGGCCACCTCGGAGTTGAACTTCTTGAGGTTGTCGCCCTCGGCCTGGGTCTTGCGCACCATCTCGATGAGCGTTTCCTGGTCACCGTCGACCCACGAGGTCGTGACCTCGGCGCTGCCCTTGCGCGCGTCCTTGACCAGGGTCGCCTTGATCTCCTGATCGCCGTCGACGAACGTGATCTCCTTGACCTGGTCCTTCTGGATGAACGACGTCAGCTGATTCGTGGTGATCTCGTCGCCACCGTTGCGAGGTGCCAGGTACTGCAGCGCCAGGATCACACCGAGCACTGCCAGGACGATCCACAGCCAGGGACCTTTGAATATGCGCTTCACAGGCTTCTTTCAACCGTTACGGGGTCAGACATGCACGCAGGTCCGCGTGCCTGCCATATAGAACGACGGTACACGCCGAATCGTGCCCGCCCCATCTGTGCGGTTCCGCTGTCCGCGTAACAGCACGGCTCCGGGTGTCAGGAGTAGACGTGCGGAGCGAGGGTCGAGATGTCGCGCAGGTTGCGGTACTTCTCGTTGAAGTCGAGGCCGTAGCCGACCACGAACTCGTCGGGGATGTCCCAACCGACGTACTTCACGTCGACGGGCATGCTGACCGCCTCGGGCTTGCGCAGCAGGGTGGCGATCTCGATGCTCGCCGGGCCGCGGCTGGTCAGGTTGGAGGTCAGCCAGGTCAGGGTCAGGCCGGAGTCGATGATCTCGTCCACGACGAGCACGTGCTTGCCGGTGACGTCGGTGTCGAGGTCCTTCAGGATCCTCACCACGCCGGACGACTTGGTGCCGGAGCCGTAGGAGGAGACGGCCATCCAGTCCATCTCGACGTGGCGGTTCAAGGCGCGGGCGAGGTCGGCCATGATCATCACCGCACCACGTAGGACGCCGACGATCAGCAGCTCCTCGCCCTCGTAGTCCTTCTCGATCCGGCGGGCCAGCTCTTCGACCTTCGCCTGGATCTCGTCGTGGGTGAACAGGGTCTTCACGAGGTCGTCGCCGACGTACTCGGTGTCCATGAGGCTCACTCTAAGTGCTTGGTGTGAACGGTCCCGATTCGAAGACGATACGACCGTTCGTACGCTTCGCGCGCAGGTGTCCCGGAAGGTCGATCCAACGCTGTCCGCGCCAGCCGGTGACCAGCTCGTCGACGGCCTTGACGTGCTCACGGGTGAGCTCCGTGGGCGGGCTGCCGGCTTCGAGGGCGGAGAGCCGGAGGACCCTGGTGCGGATGGCGGACGGATACCTGGCGAGAGTCTCGACCGGGAGGATCCCGCCGAGGTCGCGGTGCATCGCCTCGGCGATGTCATCGATGAAGTCGGCGTCCTCACGGAGCTGCTCGGCGGTGCGGGCCAGCGCGTCGGACACCCCCGGGCCGAGGTCCTCCTCGAGGGTCGGCAGGACTCGATGGCGGATGCGCGCGCGGGTGTAGGCGAAGTCACGGTTGTGCGGGTCGTGCCAGATGTCGAGGCCCTCGACCTGGCACGCCGTCTCGGTGTCGATCCTGGTCGTCGCCAGCAGCGGACGGCGATAGCGGTCGAAGGCTGCTCTCATCCCGGAGAGGCTGCGCGCGCCCGAACCCCTGGTCAGGCCCAGCAGGACGGTCTCGGCCTGGTCGTCGCGGGTGTGGCCGAGCAGGATCATGCTCGCGCCGAGGCGCTCGGCGAGCTGGTCGAGGACCGCGTAGCGCGCCTGTCGCGCCGCGGCCTCGGGACCGTCACCGTCGGTCTTGACCTCGACCGTCGCGGTGACCGTCTCGTCAACGCCCATCGCGGCGAGCTGTCCGACGACCTTCGCGGCCTGCGCCTGGCTGCCGTCCTGCATCCCGTGGTCGACGGTCGCGCCGATGACGTGCAGGCCGAGCTTGTGGCCCTCGAAGACGGCCGCAGAGGCCAGCGCCATCGAGTCCGCTCCCCCGGAGCAGGCCACGATCACCTTCTCCCCCGGCTCGAGCTGCTCGAGCGTGGCACGGACGGGGCGACGTACTTCAGCGATGGAAGGGTGCAGACTCATGCCGCCGCCTCCGTCGAGGAGAGCGAAGAATCCGGAAGCCGCGGCATGCGGCATTGGATTGTCGCTCGCTGACGCTCGCTCATGCCTCAGAGGACCCGGGTCACCCAGGCGTCCGGGTCGACGATCTCGGCCTTCGACGGCAGGTTCTCGGGGCCGACGAAGACGGCGTTGAACTCGTCCATGCCGACCCGGTCGACAACGTGGCGTACGAACTTCGCGCCGTCGCGGTACTGCGCCATCTTGGCCTCGAGGCCGAGCAGGCGGCGCAGCACGCGGTCGAGCACACCGATGCCCTGGCGACGCTTGTTGAAGGCCTTGCGGATCGTGGTCACGCTCGGGATCACGCCGGGGCCGACATCGTCCATGACCACGTCGGCGTGGCCCTCGAGCAGCGACATCATCCCGGTGACCCGGTCGATGATCTCCTTCTGCTCGGGCTTGGCGAACGCGTCCACGATGCTGCCGTTGCCCTTGAGCGCGTCGGTGACGCGCTGGAGCCCGCCGTCGAAGATCGAGGACGGGTCCATCGCCTCGGAGAGGCCTTCGATCTGAGCGAAGAGGTGGTCACGCATCCACGGGCTCGCGGTGAACTGGACGCGGTGGGTCTCCTCGTGGAGGCAGACCCACAGCCGGAAGTCGGTCGGGTCCAGCCCCAGCTCGCGCTCGACATGGACGGCGTTGGGTGCGACCAGCAGCAGCCGGCCGGACGGCCCGAAGAAGGGGTCGAACTGACCGAGGATCTTCGAGGACATGAACCCGAGCAGACCGCCGACCTCGGCGGCGCTGATCTTGGAGCCGACCGCCTGGGTGAGGGCTCCCGGGGCGCGCTTCGCCGTGATCCTGTCGACCACCGGCGAGATCACGGTGGCGAAGGTGTCGGCGTTGGCCTGGATCCAGCCCCGCCTGTCGACGACCAGGACCGGCGCGGTGTCGCGGGGCGCGTCCAGGCCGGTGAAGGCGCGCACGAACTCCGTCGCCTTCGCAGCGTCCGCACGCAGCTCCTCGACGGCCTGCCTGGCCTCGTCGCGCGAGACGATCGGGCCGTCTCCGGCGACCTTCGCGCCTAGACGTACAGCCAGGTCCCAATCGACCATGGTCGCTCCAGCGGGCCTGGGGTCCTCAGCACGATGGGTCATGCGTACGACCGTAGCCGACCAGACCTATGCCGAACATCGACACGTCGCCACCGCCGTCATCGCGTCGTCGAGGGCGTCGCGTACGTCCAGGGTCTCCTCCGGCTTGAACCCGTCGGCCATGAGTACGACGACGAACGGGGTGCCGCGGGCGTCGACCGCGATGCCGGACAGCCCGGAGACGCCGGTGAGCGTGCCGGTCTTGGCCCGGACGCGGCCGCGACCGGGCTCGGCGTCGAAGTTGAACCGTCGGGAGAGCGAGCCGATCCAGCCGGCGACCGGGAGGCCGGACATCGCCGGCGCGAGCTCCGGACGGCCGGAGCTGGCGGCGGTCTGGAGGGTGCTCACCAGGAGGGCCGGCGGGATGCGGTTCTGCCGGGAGAGGCCGGACCCGTCGAGGAGAACCAGTCCACCGGTGTCGATGTCGAGATCCTTCAGCGTGGCGGTGATCGCCGCGGTGGAGCCGTCGAACGTCGGCGTACCGGCGGCGAGACCGACATGGCGGGCGAGCACCTCGGCGAGCTGGTTGTCGCTGTACTCCAACGTGTACTCGACGATCTCGCGCAGGGTGTCTCCCCGGACCACGGCGAGCTGGGCGCCTGCCTTCGTTCCCTTGGTCGGCTTGCCCGCGACCTTCACGCCGTGCTTCGCCAAGGCCTTCTTGAACTGCGCGGCGGCCTGCACGGACGGGTCCTGGCTGTAGCCGCGCGCCTGCGAGCCGCCGTGGTCGACCAGCAGCGCGGTGATCCCGCCGACCTCCTCACCCAGGTAGATGCGTCGCCAGGCGGGGTTCACCGTCGGGCCTTCGAAGAGACTGTCGTCGTAGGAGAGGCGCACCGTCCTGGTCGCGCCGAGCTCCCGGGCCGTGTCGGCGGCGAGGGTGTCGAGGTCGCCGCTGGTGAGAGATGCGTCACCGCCGCCGACGAGGGTGACGGTGGTCCCCTGCAGCGTGGTGCTGGTCTCGAAGCGGCGCTCCGGACCGTACGCCTCCAGCACTGCCACGCTGGTCAGCACCTTCGTGACGCTGGCCGGGGTCGCCGCCCCGGTGCCGTGAGCTACGAGCGGGTCACCCTCGAGCGGGGCGATCGCGGCCTTGAGGTGCTTACCGAGCCGCTTGTCGCGGACCATCTCGCGCATGACCTGCTCCAACGCGACCCGGTCCGGTCTACCGGGCGCTCGCGTCTGCTCACCCTGGACCGCCGCGGGGCTCACCGCGGCGATGCTCAGCGGCGCCGGCGGCGGGGTCGGCGCGACGTTGCCGCTGGCGTAGCGCACCCAGCCCAGGGCGTACGCCGCTGCCGCGGCTCCCACCAGAAGCGCGAGCACCAGCGGCACCACGACCACCAGCTTCCCGCGGCCCTCCGGCTCCTCGGAGGGCCACTTCGGCTCGCTTTGGGGCTTCACGGATATCCTCCTCGATGCCGGATCTGACGCTGATCGATGTCAGACTGTCCGGCATTCCGTTTTTGGGTTTGTCTGGAGGCAGAGAAGTGACGCAGGAGTTCGACGTACTGATCGAGGTCCCCAAGGGATCCCGCAACAAGTACGAGGTGGACCACGAGTCGAACCGGCTTCGACTCGACCGCGTGCTGTTCACCTCCATGATGTACCCCGCAGACTACGGCTACATCGAAGACACCCTCGGTGGGGATGGTGACCCGCTCGACGCGCTGGTCCTGACCCCCTACCCGCTCTTCCCCGGTGTGCTGGTCGAGGCCCGCCCGGTCGCGATGTACGTCATGGAGGACGAGAAGGGCCAGGACGAGAAGGTCCTCTGCGTTCCCTGCGACCCCCGCTTCGACCACATCCAGGACCTCGCGGACGTCGACGAGTGGACGCTCAACGAGATCAAGCACTTCTTCGAGCACTACAAGGACCTCGAGCCCGGCAAGACCGTCAAGGGCTCCGACTGGGTCGGCAAGGCCGCCGCGGAGGCGGAGATCGCCGCCTCTGTCGACCGGTTCAAGAACACCGCTCACTGAGCGGTTGTCTGTTGACCGAGGTAACTCGGTCGGGTCGCGAATGTTGACCGAGGTAACTCGGTCGAGACGCACTTCCTTCGTGGAGTTCCGCGAAGGAAGTGTTCGTTCACCGAGGTAACTCGGTCAGCATTCGCCCAGCATGGCGTGCAAGGCGCCGTAGGTCGCGTCCACCTCACCCACGACGCTCGGCACGACCTTCGTCGCGGGGCGTTGGGCCACGAGTTCGGCGAGCTTGGAGGCGTACGCACGGAGGTGCTCGTCGCCGCCGGACTCCGCCACGATCTCCCTGACGATCGGGTGCCAGGGATCGCGGCCGTCGTCGCGGCTGTGGAAACGGCGTAGCGCGTCGTCCTCGACGGCCTCGAGCATGACCTCTACGAACTCGGCGCCGGCATGGTGCGCCGCCTTCTCGAAGCGCTGGAGCTCGCTGACTCTGGCGAAGAGCTGTGGAAGCACGACGTCGCCGGACTCGCTGAGATACCCGCGGATCAGCCCCAGAGCTGCGGGCCGAATCCGTGCACCGGCGCCGATGAAGTCGTCTCGCCACCCGCTGACGAACGTACGCAGTAGGTCGATGTCGCACACCAGAGTGCCAGGATGGTCGGCCGCGAAGCGCCTGGCGAGCGTCGACTTTCCGACTCCGGGCATTCCGTTGATGACGATCAGCCTGGCCACGTGACCAGTCAAGCACCCCTGCCGGGTCAGCTAGCGATCCGCATCCGGGACTCGAACCGGGACAACGTCGACCTCGGGCGGTCCAGGTCGTCCCAGACGACGCGCACGAATCCGTAATCGGTGATCTCGCGGATCTCGTCCTCGCGCCTCTTCTCCTCGAACACCGCGTCGCTCGGCGACTGACCGGGCTTGAGGAACTTCCCGTACTTCACCTTGCCGTCGAACTCGCCGAACAACCGGAACTGCGGCCAAGCCCAGTCGACGATGCCGACCAGCGAACCGTCCGCGCGGTAGACCGGCACCTGTAGCTGCGGGCGCGGCAGACCTCCGATGCGGAACAGCCACAGGCATCGCGACTCCCCGATCGATCCCGACAACGGATCGGCGTGGGCGACAGCGGCTCCGAGCGGATGACTGAAGGGCCACTGGTTCATCCGCTTGTACTCTGCGACCAGCTCCTCCTTCGTGAACGCCTTCGCTCGAAGGCCGGCATCGAGAAGGCACTGCGCGACCTCGTCGTTGGCCTGGAGGCTCGCCTCCAGCACGCATCGCACCGCAGGCAGCGTACGCAACCCGCCGAGTGTCTCGATCTCGTCCTCCCTGACCGCACCCAGGTGATGGATGACATCTCCCTCGAGCGGTCTTCCTGCTCCATCGAGCCTGGTCACGTGGACCTTGGCGAGATCCACACCCCACAGGTCGATCCCGTGAGCGACCATGCCGGAGACGTGGCTCAACGCGACCTTGCTGCCCAGCGATCGCTGCACGGCTCGGGCACGCACACGATGTCGCCCAACCGGGTCGAGCGCTGCCCATTCGTCGGCGAACACGTATGCCCCGCGCCTGATCCGATGCCATGCGCCCTGACGGACGACCGCCGTGATCTCGCGGTCTGCATAGCCGGCGTACTTGGCTTCGCGGCGGGTGAAGAAGCCTTCAGCGGCGGTGATGATTCGTAGTGGGTCCATGCGATCCAGGATTGGTCTCCACGCCGACCTTTCCGACCTGATATCGGCTCGCTGTGGATAACCCAGGCTCGAACGTCCCCTGTGGACAGCCAGCGGCCCGCTAACGCACGATGCGCCGTTGGATGCTCACCGAGGTAACTCGGTAGCCACGCGCCTACCTCGCGGAACTCCACGAAGTAAGTGACGCTCAACCGAGTTACCTCGGTGAGCATCCGCCGCCCCGCCGCCCGCCGGCCCCTCAGCCCAGCAGATCCTCCGCCCGCAGCAGCTCCTCAGGCACCCCGAAGCCATCGACGAGCAGCCGAGCGTGAGGTCGCAGCTCGCGGCAGAGGCGGTTGACCTCGGCGATGATGGCCTTGGAGCGCTCGGAGGAGAGGCGGCCGTGCTCCATGAACCACGCCCGGTCGGCCTCGATGACCGAGAGCGCGCTGAGGTCGCAGAGGAGGTCCATCAGATCGCGGATGTCTCCCTCGGGGAGCTCGCGTACCTTCGCGCGGAACGCCTCGTGGATCAGCCGCTCCACGTGCGCGTGCGCGACCCCGATGACGTGGTCCTGCACGGTCGAGAACACCGCGCCGGGCTCGCGTCCGGCTTTGACGCCCGCCTGCAGTCGCCGGGCGACGCCGGCGAGCATGTGCTCCTCGCGGAAGCGCAGCATCGTCAGGTGGTAGTCGGAGTCGAGGATGTCCGGCTCGCGCTCGCCCGCGATCGGCACGACGTCACGAACCCGTTCGAGCAGCTTGTGCACGGCGGTCCGCTCGAGGACCGTCTCGACCGCGAGACCGGCGACGAAGCGCACCAGATCCAGCTGGTCCATCTCCTCGAACTCGCTGGAGTAGCCGGTGAGCAGCCCCTTGGCGACCAGCTGGAGCAGCACGGTGTTGTCGCCCTCGAACGTCGTGAAGACGTCCGTGTCGGCCTTCAGCGCCGTGAATCGGTTGGCGGCCAGATAGCCCGCACCGCCGCACGCCTCACGACACTCCTGGATGGTCCGGGTCGCGTGCCACGTCGCCAGCGCCTTGGTCCCGGCCGCTCGCGACTCGAGCTCGCGGCGCGCGTGCTCCGAGGTGGAGACACCGGAGAAGACGTCGTGCAGATCGTCGCGTACGACCTCCTGTGCGAAGCGCAGCGCGTAGGTCCGCGCGACCAGCGGCAGCAGCCGCCGTTGGTGCTGACCGTAGTCCAGCAGCAGCGACTCCTCGGCGTCCGACGACGCCTCGAACTGCCTGCGCCGCAGCGCGTAGCGGACCGCGATCGTCAGCGCGACCTCCGATGCCCGGATCGCGGCGCCACCCACGGAGACGCGGCCCTGGACGAGCGTGCCGAGCATGGTGAAGAAGCGCCGTCCGGCAGACTCGATCTCGGAGACGTACTCACCGCCCTCGGTGACGTCCGCGAAGCGGTTCAGCAACGACGTACGCGGCACCCGCACGCCCGAGAACCACAGCCGACCGTTGTCGACGCCGTTGAGCCCCATCTTGGGTCCGTCGTCCTCGATCCGCACCCCCGGCGCGGCCGTGCCGTCGACCCGGATCGGCACCACGAGAGCGTGCACGCCACGCTCCTCGCCGCCGACCACGAGCTGCGCGAACACGACGGCGAGCTCGCCGTGGGCCGCGGCGTTGCCGATGTAGTCCTTGTACGCATCCTCCCGAGTCGTCTCGATGACGAACTCCTGCGTGGCCGAGTCGTAGGTTG
>NZ_JBEXSD010000027.1:0-72225 GCF_040613495.1 Nocardioides sp. NPDC006273
GCGCCGGTCACCACCGGCGGCATCAGCGCCTCGATCCAGCCGGTGCCGGTGATCGCGCGGTGACTCCCTCGCTCGGCGCGAGCGGACGAGCAAGCTCGGCGCTCGACCTCGCTCCGGTCGTTGCCGTAGCGCAAGCGCGATCGTACGGACGCGGCGGCCTGAGGCCTGTGGTCACTCGCTGACGCTCGCTCATGGCCTGACAGTAGCCCACTCGGGTCAGGTTCGATAACCATCTACGAAAACGTTATCGACAACGATTGACACGCCCGGCCGACAACCGCCATGCTCGTCCCGAGAATGTGGCGGCAGTCACATCACCACACATCCCGAGCTGTGACGAAGAGGTCCCAAGATGCCGAGAAAGACACAAGCGCTCGCTGCGTTGTGCGCCGGATTGATGCTTGCCGCCACCGGTTGTGGCGGCTCGGGCGACTCCGGTGGCGACGAAGACACCATCACCTGGTGGCACAACTCCAACAACGACCCCGGCAAGGGGTTCTACGAGCAGGTCGCGAAGGACTTCGAGAAGGCCAACCCTGGCGTCGACGTCAAGGTCCAGGCGATGGCCCACGAGGACATGCTGACCAAGCTCGACGCCGCCTTCCAGAGCGGCGACGTCCCGGACGTCTACATGGAACGTGGCGGCGGCGAGCTCGCCGACCACGTCGAGGCCGGTCTCACCCGCGACCTCTCCGAGGACTCCAAGGACATCATCGAGCAGATCGGCGGCAGCGCCGCCGGCTGGCAGGTCGACGGCAAGACGTACGCCCTGCCGTTCTCCATGGGCGTGGTCGGGTTCTGGTACAACACCGAGCTCTTCGAGAAGGCCGGGATCACCGCGCCCCCGGCGACCATGGAGGACCTGTACGCCGCGTTCGACAAGCTCGACAAGGCCGGCATCACCCCGGTCTCGCTCGGCGCCGGCGATGGCTGGCCGGCGGCGCACTACTGGTATTACACCGCGCTGCGGGCCTGCTCCCAGGACGTGCTCGAGACTGCGGTCGCCGACCTCGACTTCTCCGACCCGTGCTTCGTGGAGGCGGGCGAGACCGTCGAGGAGATCGTCGCCGAGAAGCCGTTCAACAAGGGCTTCCTGTCGACGCCCTCGCAGACCGGCCCGACCTCGGCCAGCGGCCTGCTGGCCACCGGCAAGGTCGCCATGGAGCTGGCCGGCCACTGGGAGCCCGGCGTGATGCAGGGCATCACCGAGGACAAGCAGGGCCTTGGTGACAAGACCGGCTGGTTCCCGTTCCCGGCCGTCGACGGCGGCGAGGGCGGCCCGGCCGCCCAGCTCGGCGGCGGTGACGCCTGGGCGGTCTCCGAGGGGGCGCCCGACAAGGCTGTCGACCTCGTCAACCACCTGCTCTCCGACGAGGTCCAGAAGGGCTTCGCCGAGAACGACATGGGCCTGCCGACCATCCCCGCGGCCGGCTCCTCGGTCAAGGACCCCGCACTGGCCGACCTGCTGAAGGTGCGCGACGAGTCGCCCTTCGTGCAGCTCTACTTCGACACCGCCTTCGGTGAGTCCATCGGCGGTGCGATGAACGACGAGATCGCGCTGCAGTTCGCGGGCAAGGCCACCCCTGAGGACGTCGTCAAGGCGACCCAGGAAGCCGCGGACAAGGAGAAGTGAGCATGGCGGAATGCAGGTTCTCGGGAGGCACGGTCGCCTCGTGAGCTCTGAAGCAGCTACCGGTGCGGTCGCCTCGGGGCGGCCGCACCGGCATGACGCCTGGCGCAAGTGGGCGGAGATCGCGTTCTTCGTGACCCCGGCCCTGGCGCTGATGGCCCTGTTCGTCGCCTGGCCGATCTTCACCGCGGCTCGGTTCTCGCTCTACGACTGGAACGGCCTCGGGCCGCTGGACGACTTCGTCGGGTTCGCGAACTACGCCGAGGTGCTCGCCGACGACGTCTTCCGGGCCGCGGTCGCCCACAACATGATCATCGTGGTCGGCTCGATCGTCGTTCAGCTCCCGCTGGGCGTAGCCATCGCGCTGCTGCTCAACCGCAAGATGGCGGGACAGGGGGTGCTGCGTACATTGATCTTCGTCCCGTACGTCCTGGCCGAGGTCATCGCCGGGGTCATCTGGTTCCAGCTGCTGCAGCCGGAGTACGGGCTGGTCGACGCCCTCATGAACGGGATCGGCCTCGTCCCGCCCGAGGAGGGCTGGCTCGGCACCCCCGAGGTCGCCCTGTGGGTCGTGCTCGCGGTGCTGACCTGGAAATACCTCGGCCTGGCTGTCCTGCTGTTCCTCGCTGGGCTGCAGGGAGTCTCCGAGGAGCTCTACGAGGCGGCGCAGCTCGACGGCGCAGGCTGGTGGCAGACGCAGTGGCGGATCAGCATCCCGCTGCTCGGCCCGACGATCCGGACCTGGTGCTTCCTGTCGATGATCGGCTCCATCCAGTGCTTCGACATGATCTGGGTCCTCACCGGCGGTGGTCCCGCCAACGCGACGACCACGATGGCGACGTACCTGATCGACGAAGGCACCAACCGGCACAACTACGGCATCGCGGGCGCCGCCTCGGTGGTCCTGTTCGCGATCGCGTTCGTGATGGCGCTGGTCTACCAGCTGGTCGTGCTGCGTCGTGACACCAAGGAGGCGACATGACGACGAACCTGGCGCCAAGCGGCAAGCGCGGCGGCAACAACGTGCTCGTCTATCTGGTCGCGCTGATCGTCGTCGCGATCACCGTCGGACCGGTGCTCTACGGAGCGATGGGCGGCTTCCGCACCAACGCCCAGCTGGCCGAGAGCCCGACCGGGCTGCCCGACCCATGGGTCGGGACGAACTACTCCAGCGTGCTGAGCGGCGGGTCGTTCTGGACCTACGCGGTCAACTCGACCATCATCGCGGTGATCACCACGGGAGTCGCGGTGGTCTTCGGCGTGATGGCCGCCTACCCGCTCGCGCGCTACCGGTTCAAGGGGCGCGAGGCGCTGTTCATGGTCTTCGTGCTCGGCCTGCTCTTCCCGGCCGCGGTGGCGGTGATCCCGCTGTTCATCCTCGTCACTCGTGACCTGGGGATGGGCAACACCTGGTGGGGAGTGGCGCTACCCCAGGCCGCGTTCGCGCTGCCACTGACGGTGGTGATCCTCCGGCCGTTCCTGATGGCGCTGCCGCGCGAGCTCGAGGAGGCGGCACTGATCGACGGTGCCTCGCGGATCGGTGTCTTCTGGCGGATCATGCTGCCGCTGTCGATGCCAGGGGTGATCACGGTGGCGGTGCTCGCCTTCGTGACCTCCTGGAACGCCTACATCCTGCCGCTGCTGCTCCTCCAGGGGGAGATGCGCACGCTGCCGCTCGGGGTGGCCGACTTCTCCACCGAGCACTCCGCCGACACCGCCGGTGTCCTGGCGTTCACGACGATCGCGATGATCCCGGCGCTGGTGCTGTTCCTGGCCCTGCAGCGTCGGATCGTCTCCGGACTACAAGGAGCGGTGAAGGGATGACGGACGCCCACATGCGCGCATGGCCGCAGGTATCCACCCGGGTGCAGGAGCTGCACGCTCGGATGAGGCTCGAGGAGAAGCTGGCGCAGCTCGTCGGCTTCTGGATCGACCACGGCGACGAGGTCGTCGCGCCGCTGGCCGGCGAGATGACGGCCGGCGCGCCGACGAGAATCGCTGAGGTCACCGAGCACGGGATCGGCCACTTCACCAGGGTCTACGGGACCCGACCGGTCGACCCGGCCGAGCGGGCGCGGTGGCTGTGGGAGGAGCAGCGGCGGCTGTTGCGCGAGACCCGGCTCGGCATCCCGGCGCTGGTCCACGAGGAGTGCCTCACGGGGCTGGCCGCCTGGAAGGCCGCCTGCTTCCCGACGCCGCTGGCCTGGGGTGCCGCGTTCGACCCCGACCTCGTCGAGGAGATGGCGTCGCTGATCGGGTCTTCGCTGCGTACGTTGGGGGTGCACCAGGGCCTCGCGCCGGTGCTCGACGTGATCCGTGACCCGCGCTGGGGTCGCACCGAGGAGGCCATCTCCGAGGACCCCTACGTGGTCGGGACGGTCGGGACCGCGTACGTCCGGGGTCTGCAGTCCGCGGGCATCCAGGCCACCTTGAAGCACTTCGTGGCCTACTCCGGATCGCGGGCGGGTCGCAACCACGCCCCGGTCTCCGCGGGACCGCGGGAGCTGGCCGACCTGTTCCTGCCGCCCTTCGAGATGGCCGTCCTCGACGGTGGCGCGCGGTCGGTGATGAACGCCTACAACGACGTCGACGGCGTCCCGATGGCGGCCAACGCCGAGCTGCTCACCGGGCTGCTGCGCGAGGAGTGGGGGTTCGACGGGACCGTCGTGGCCGACTACTTCTCGGTGGCCTTCCTCGCGCTCATGCACGGCGTCGCGGCGGACCGGGGCCACGCCGCGGCGATGGCGCTGGAGGCCGGGATCGACGTCGAGCTCCCCAGTGGTGACGCGTTCCTCGAGCCGTTGGCCGCGCTGGTCCGAGCCGGTGAGGTGGACGAGACCGTCATCGATCGCGCGGTCCTCCGGGCGCTGGCGGCCAAGGAGGAGGCCGGGCTGCTCGAGGAGGAGTTCACCGCAGAGCCGCCGTCGATGATCGATCTGGACACTCCGGCTCACCGGGAGGTGGCTCGCCGGCTGGCCGAGGAGTCCGTGGTCCTGCTGTCCAACGACGGCACCCTCCCGCTCGCCGAGACCGCCGCCAGGATCGCGGTGATCGGTCCCAACGCCGACCGCGCCGAGGCGCTGATGGGCTGCTACTCCTTCCCCAACCACGTCCTCGCCCACCATCCCGGCGTCGCGCTCGGCATCGAGGTGCCGACGATGGCCGAGGCGCTGCGGACCGAGGTTCCGGGCGCCGAGGTCGAGGTCGTACGCGGCTGCGAGATCGAGGGCACCGACACCACGGGGTTCGCGGCGGCCATCGAGGCGGCCGAACGAGCCGAGATCGCCGTCGTCGTCGCCGGCGACCAGGCCGGCCTGTTCGGCAAGGGCACCGTGGGGGAGGGCAACGACACCGAGTCCCTCGACCTACCCGGCGTCCAGCGTGAGCTGGTCGAGGCGGTGGTCGCCACCGGGACCCCGACGGTCCTCGTGCTGGTCACCGGCCGTCCGTACGCCATCGGCTGGGCCCTCGACGGACCAAACCGTCCTGCGGCGGTGCTGCAGGCGTTCTTCCCGGGTGAGGAGGGCGGACCCGCGATCGCACGCATCCTCACCGGCACCGTCAACCCGTCCGGTCGACTGCCGCTGACCCTGCCGCGCTCGGCCGGAGCCCAGCCCTACACCTACCTCCATCCCATCCTCGGCGGCCCTTCCGGGGTGACCTCCGCCGACTCCACGCCGGTGCGGCCGTTCGGCTTCGGTCTCTCCTACACCGCCTTCGGCTACAGCGGGCTCTCGGCCGATCGTGCGGTCGAGGCCGGTGGCACGTTCGCGGTGGAGGTGACCGTCACCAACCTCGGTGAGGTCGCCGGTGTGGACGTGGTCCAGCTCTACGGTCGCGACCTGCTGGCCTCGGTGGCCCGACCGGTCTCGCAGCTGCTCGGCTACCAGCGGGTCGCGCTGCGGCCGGCCGAGTCGGCGACGGTGCGCTTCGAGGTGCCGACGGCCCGGCTGGCCTTCACCGACCGCGCACTGGCCCGTGTCGTCGAGCCCGGCGAGGTCGAGGTCTGGGTCGCCGCCTCGGCCGGCGAGAAGGTCGCCGCCGCGGTCGCCGAGGGCATCGCCGAGCTCTCCGACGTCGAGGTGGCCTCTGCCGCCGGCGACTCGGGCGGCGACAAGGCGCTGGTCACGGTCACCGGCGACGTCCATCGCGTCAGCACCGCCGATCGGCGGATCACGACGGCGACGGTCGCTCGCTAGTGGTGTGTCCTGGAAGTTCCTGGATGCTTGGCTTCCGGGACGCGCCACTAGATCCTGTCGAGTCGGCTTGTTCTGACCGAGATTCGTGCCGAGTCGGCTCGTCATGACGAGCCGACTCGGTGGGGTTCGTGGTCAGGATGAGCCGACTCGGCGGGTTGCGTGGCGCGCGAGGTGCGCCGCAGGGTCGGCGATGACGCGGCGTACGACGGTCCCGGCCGCCCCACGCACGGCGGCGTCGCTGCCTAGTCCGGAGACCAGCAGCCGGGGCGGCTCGACGGCCCCGCTGTGGTGGCTGATCGAGGCGGCGGTCGCTCTGGTGAGCCAGGGCGCGAGCGTGGCGAATGCGCCGCCGAGCACGATCGCGGTGGGGTCGAGGAGGGTGATGACCGAGGCGAGTGCGACGCCGAGGTGTCGGCCGGCGCCGACGACGGCGTCCAGCGCTGCCTGATCGCCCGCCTCGCAGGCCCGGGTGAGGTCGGCCATGGTCGCCATCTGCGCGCGGGCGAGGATCTCCTGCTGTCCGGCCATCCGCTCCAGGCAGCCGTGGCCGCCGCAGCCGCACCGCGGTCCGTCGGGGGCCACCACGACATGGCCGAGCTCGCCGGCGCCCGCGTGGGCGCCGCGGAAGACCTCGCCGTCGATCACGATGCCGCCGCCGATGCCGATCTCGCCGGAGACGTGCACGAAGTCGCGCAGGGGAGCCCCGTCGTGCTCGTGCCCGCCGAACCACATCTCGCCGAGTGCCGCCAGATTGGCCTCGTTCTCCAGGTCGACATCGAGCCCGGTGCCCTCGCCGACGGCGTCGGCGAGGGGGACCCGTGCCCAGCCCAGGTTGGGGGTACGCACCACGGCGCCCTCGACCGTCAGGCCGGGCACCGCCACGCAGGCCCCGGAGAGCGGCAGGCCCTGGGATGCGGCGCTGCGGGTGGCCGTGCGGGCCAGATCGACGAGGTCGGCGACCACCTCCTCGACCTCGCGGCCGCGGTTGTCGCGGCGTAGGACGTGGTGGTAGCGCGGCACACCGGTCAGGTCGGTCACCATGGCGGCCAGGTAGTCGACGTTGACCTCCAGGCCGAGGCCGGCGATGCCCTCGGGAGCGAGGTCGAGCGCGGTGGCGGGCCGACCCCGCTCGCTCGCGGCCGGGGCGCTCTCCTGGACCAGACCCGCGGCGATCAGATCGGAGACCAGCCCGGAGACCGACGACTTCGTCAGGCCGGTGCGCGCAGCGACCTGCGCGCGCGAGACCGGACTGGTGCGGGCGACCTCGCCGAGCACGAGCGCGAGGTTGCTCGCCCGCATCCCGGCATGCTGGGCAGGCTCGGTTCTGACCGTCATGAACGGATTAGAGCAAGTTATGAACTTTAGGTCAAGCGACCCGCCGGAATGCAGGGAGAGGGTTGACAATGTGACGCTCGTCGCGTTTCATGTTCGTCATATAGTCCGAGTCGTGAACTAATGTGAGGAAACAAGGCTATGACGGATCACACCCCCACCGCCGAGGACAAGTTCACCTTCGGGCTGTGGACCGTGGGCTGGGGCGGACAGGACGTGTTCGGCTCGGCGAGCCGGCCTCACCTCGATGTCGCCCACTCGGTGCGCAAGCTGGCCGAGCTCGGGGCCTACGGCATCACCTTCCACGACAACGACGTCTTCGCGATCGACGCGAACGACGCCGAGCGCCAGGCGGAGATCGACAAGCTCAAGGCCGCGCTGGACGAGACCGGCCTCAAGGTGCCCATGGCCACCACCAACCTCTTCGGTCACCCGGTCTTCCGTGACGGCAGCTTCACCTCCAACGACCGCGAGGTGCGCCGCTACGCGATCGCCAAGGTCGCGCGCAACATCGACCTCGCCGCGGAGCTCGGCGCGACGACGTACGTGATGTGGGGTGGCCGCGAGGGCGCCGAGTCCCACGCCGCCAAGGACATCGCGGCCGCGCTGGACCGCTACCGCGAGGCGGTCAACCTGCTCGGCGACTACGTGGTCGAGCAGGGCTACGACATCCGGTTCGCCATCGAGCCGAAGCCCAACGAGCCCCGCGGCGACATCCTGCTGCCGACCATCGGCCACGCGCTCGCCTTCATCAACACCCTCGACCGCCCCGAGATGGTCGGCCTCAACCCCGAGGTCGGTCACGAGGAGATGGCCGGGCTCAACTTCGCCGCCGGCGTCGCCCAGGCGCTGTGGCACGGCAAGCTCTTCCACATCGACCTCAACGGCCAGCACGGCCCGCGCTTCGACCAGGATCTCCGCTTCGGTGCGGGCAACCTGCGCGGCGCGTTCAACCTGGTCGACCTGCTGGAGTCCAAGGGCTACGACGGCCCTCGCCACTTCGACTTCAAGCCGCCGCGCACCGAGGACGAGGACGGCGTGTGGGCATCGGCCGCCGGCTGCATGCGCAACTACCTGGTTCTGCGCGAGCGGGCCAAGGCGTTCCGGGCGGACCCGGAGGTCAAGGCTGCGCTCGAGGCCTCGCAGGTCGAGGAGCTGTCCGTGCCGACCCTGGCCGAGGGCGAGACGCTCGAGGACATCCGCAAGGCGACCTACGACATCGAGGCGCTCGATCACGGTTATGCGTTCGAGCACCTCGATCAGCTCGCCATGGACCACCTTCTCGGCGTCCGCTAGGTTCGGTCGATGCCGCTCGTCGCCGGGGTCGACTCCTCGACCCAATCGTGCAAGGTCGTAGTCCGTGACGCGGAGACCGGTGCGCTCGTACGCTCCGGGTCCGCGCCGCACCCCGAAGGCACCGAGGTGGACCCCGCGGCCTGGTGGACGGCGTTGTCGTCCGCGGTCGAGGCCGCGGGCGGGCTCGCCGACGTCGCCGCGGTCTCCGTCGGGGGGCAGCAGCACGGGATGGTCTGCCTGGACGAGGCCGGAGAGGTCGTACGCCCCGCGCTGCTGTGGAACGACACCCGCTCGGCCGCCGCGGCCGCCGCGCTCAACACCGAGCTCGGTGCCGCGGCCTGGGCCGACACGGTCGGCTCGGTCCAGGTGGCCAGCTTCACCGCCACCAAGCTGCGCTGGCTGGCCGAGCACGAGCCGGACGCGGCGGCTCGGACCGCGGCGGTGTGCCTGCCCCACGACTGGCTCACCTGGAAGCTCGCCGGCGGTGGCGACCTCGGCGCGCTGCGTACGGACCGGAGCGACGCCAGCGGCACCGGCTACTACTCCGCGGTCACCGGCGAATACCGGCGCGACCTGCTCAAACGCGCGTTCGGACGTGACGACGTCGTGCTTCCGGAGGTGCTCGCGCCGTCCGCGTCCGCGGGACGTACGCCGGACGGGGCGCTGCTCGGCGCCGGCTGCGGCGACAACGCCGGAGCCTCCCTGGGCGTCGGTGCGCGGCCCGGTGACGTGGTCGTCTCCATCGGCACCTCCGGGGTCGCCTGCGCGGTCTCGGAGACCCCGACCGCCGACGCGTCGGGCGCCGTGGCGGGCTTCGCCGACGCCACCGGCCGCTACCTGCCGCTGGTCGCGACCCTCAACGCCGCGCGGGTCCTCGACGCCACCACCCGGCTGCTCGGGGTCAGCCACGAGCAGCTCTCCAGGCTGGCGCTCGGGGCGCCGTCGGGCGCCGGCGGTCTGGTCCTCGTCCCCTATCTCGAGGGGGAGCGCACCCCCGACCGGCCCGCAGCCCGGGGCGTGATCCACGGTCTGACGCTGTCCACCGCCGAGCCCGCCCACCTGGCGCGCGCGGCCCTCGAGGGTCTGCTCTGCGGGCTCGCCGACGGCATCGACGCGCTGAAGGTGCAAGGCGTCGCGGTCGACCGTGTGCTCCTCGTCGGCGGCGGGGCCCGCTCCGAGGCCGTCCGCCGCCTGGCCCCCGTCGTCCTCGGCCACCCCGTCCTCGTCCCCGAGCCGGGGGAGTACGTCGCCGACGGCGCCGCCCGCCAGGCCGCCTGGGCCCTCGCCGGCGGTGACGAGCCGCCGACGTGGGAGCTCGCCGGCACGGAGACCTACGAGGCCGACCCCGACCCCGCCGTCCGCGCCCGCTACGCCGAGGTCCGCGATCTGACCGAAGGAGTCTGACGCCGAGACTGCAGAAATGGCGGCCGAGTCCGCAATTCGTGCGTGCCGAGACTGCAGAAATGGTGACCGAGTCAGTCGTTGTGGCGATCCCCGAGTCGCCACAACGACCGACTCGCGCTCCACAAGTAACGATTCGGCGCGCGAGAGGTGAAGTCTCGGCCACCATTTCTACCGATTCGGTGTCCACAACGACCGTTTCGGCGGGATCCGATAGCGTGGCCGCGCCATGTTGGATCACATCAAAGGCTTCGTTCAGGGAGTCGTCCTCGCGCCCATCGTCCGGCTGTTCGTGGCGCTGAAGATCAGCCCCGACCTCGTGACGCTCGTCGGCACCATCGGAGTAGCGGTCGGAGCGCTGGCCTTCTACCCCCGCGGCGAGCTGTTTGCCGGAACGGTCTTCATCACCTGCTTCGTCTTCAGCGACCTGATCGACGGGGCGATGGCGCGTGCCGTCGGACGCACCTCGAAGTTCGGCGCCTTCTGGGACTCCACCCTCGACCGCTTCGGTGATGGCGCGGTCTTCGGTGGCCTGGCGCTCTACTTCGCCGGCCCGGGCGACTCCGACCTCTACCTCGCGCTGACCCTGTGGTGCCTGGTGACGGGGGCGGTCACCTCCTACGCCCGTGCCCGCGCCGAGTCCCTGGGCTTCACGGCCAACGTCGGCATCGCCGAGCGTGCCGACCGGCTCGTCCTGGTCCTCGTGATGACCGGCCTCGCCGGCATCTTCTCCCTCGACCTGCTCATCTGCATCGCGCTGTGGATCCTCGCCGTCGCCTCGACGATCACCGTCATCCAGCGCGTCTGGACCGTCCGCCGCCAGGCCCTCGCCGAGGAGGCGGCCTCGTGACCGCGCCGACGGAAGCAGACGTACGCCTGGCCGTGGAGCTCGTCCGCGGCGCCGGCTCCCTCGCGGCGAAGATGCGCACCGCGGGGATCGGCGACTCGATCGAGACCAAGACCTCGGTCTCCGACGTGGTCACCGCCGCCGACAAGGCCGCGGAGAAGGCGATCGTCGACCGGCTCGCGGCCGAGCACCCCGGCGACGGCATCCTGGGGGAGGAGGGCTCCGCTCGCGAGTCGGCCACCGGACGCGTGTGGACCATCGACCCAGTGGACGGCACCTACAACTTCGTACGCGGCCTCGACTGGTGGTGCTCGGCGCTGGCCCTGACCGACGGTGCCCCGGGAGACGTGAACAGCATCGTCCTGGGCGCGGTCTACTCACCGGCCGAGGACGCCGTCTACGTCGGAGGCCCCGAGCTGCCCACCACCCGCAACGGGATCCGTCTCGACGCGATGCCGGATGTGCCGCTCTCGCACGCGTGCCTCACCACCTACCTCCACCCGCGCAAGCTGAGCCACCCGTCCGGCGAGGCGTACGTCCGGGTCGCCGCCCGGGCAGCCTCGATCCGGATCCTCGGCTCCGGGTCGATGGATCTCACCGCCATCGCTCAGGGCAAGCTCCACCTCTTCTGTCAGCACTCCGTCCCCGACTGGGACCGCCTCCCCGGGGCCGCCCTCGTCCTCGGCGTCGGCGGCACCACGGCTCAGGTCGAGGCCGGGGGAGTGCTCTGGTCCCTCGCCGGCACACCGACCGCGGTCGCCGAGGCCGCCGAAGCCCTCACCAGCGATCAGTCCACTTCGGGAACAGTGGCCTGACCAGGGCTTTCCGAGGGTGGCTTACGTCGGTTCCCGACCTACGATCGGCACATGGCAACAAGCATGAACGAGACGGGAACCTCGCGGGTCAAGCGCGGGATGGCGGAGATGCTCAAGGGCGGCGTGATCATGGACGTGGTCACGCCCGAGCAGGCGAAGATCGCCGAGGACGCCGGGGCAGTGGCGGTGATGGCGCTCGAGCGCGTCCCCGCCGACATCCGCGCCCAGGGCGGCGTCAGCCGGATGTCCGACCCCGCCATGATCGACGGCATCATCGAGGCCGTCTCCATCCCGGTCATGGCCAAGGCCCGCATCGGCCACTTCTCAGAGGCCCAGGTCCTCCAGTCCCTGGGCGTCGACTACATCGACGAGTCCGAGGTGCTGACCCCGGCCGACTACGAGAACCACATCGACAAGTGGGCCTTCACGGTGCCGTTCGTGTGCGGCGCGACCAACCTCGGTGAGGCCCTGCGCCGCATCACCGAGGGTGCGGCGATGATCCGCTCCAAGGGCGAGGCCGGCACCGGTGACGTGTCCAACGCGGTCACCCACATGCGTACGATCCGGCGGGAGATCCGCCGCCTCGGCGCCCTCGCCGAGGACGAGCTCTACGTGGCGGCCAAGGAGCTCCAGGCGCCCTACGAGCTCGTCAAGGAGGTCGCCGAGAACGGCAAACTCCCGGTCGTCCTGTTCACCGCCGGCGGCATCGCGACCCCGGCCGACGCCGCGATGATGATGCAGCTCGGCGCCGAGGGCGTCTTCGTCGGCTCCGGCATCTTCAAGTCCGGCAACCCGGCCCAGCGTGCCGAGGCGATCGTCAAGGCGACCACCTTCCACGACGACCCAGACGTCGTAGCCAAGGTCTCCCGCGGTCTGGGCGAGGCCATGGTCGGCATCAACGTCGACGAGCCGGCCAGGTCGATCCAGTTCGCGGAGCGCGGCTGGTGACCACCACCGGCGTACTCGCCCTCCAAGGCGACGTCCGCGAGCACCTCGCCGCCCTCGACCGCCTGGGAGTGAAGGGGACGGCCGTACGCCGCCGGGAGGAGCTCGACGCCTGCGACGCGCTCGTGATCCCCGGCGGGGAGTCGACGACGATGTGGCGCCTGGCGCGTACGTTCGATCTGCTCGACCCGCTCCGCGAGCGGGTCCAGGGCGGGATGCCGGCGCTCGGCACCTGTGCCGGGATGGTGCTCCTGGCCGACCGTCTTCTCGACGGGGCCGAAGGGCAGGAGACCATCGGCGGCCTCGACATCACCGTTCGACGCAATGCCTTCGGGCGGCAGACGGAGTCCTTCGAGACCGATCTCGAGGTCACCGGCCTGGACGAGACCGTTCACGGCGTCTTCATCCGGGCGCCGTGGGTCGAGCAGGTCGGCGCGGGAGTCGAGGTGCTGGCCAGGGTCGAGGGACACGCCGTCGCCGTACGTCAGAACCAGCTGATGGCGACGAGCTTTCATCCCGAGGTCAACGCCGACGACCGGCTGCACCGGCTGTTCCTGGACACCTGCTGCTGACCGTGACGTACCGCACGTAGTTAGAATGGGCCTCGCTGCCCTGTGACGACTCCGGTGGCGGCTCGAAAGCACAGCGACGACGCGGGGCAAAGGACGGTTTCCAGATGAGCGGCCACTCCAAGTGGGCAACGACGAAGCACAAGAAGGCGGCGATCGACGCCAAGCGCGGCAAGCTCTTCGCCAAGCTCATCAAGACGATCGAGATCGCGGCCAAGACCGGCGGTCCCGACCCCTCCGGCAACCCGACCCTCTACGACGCCATCCAGAAGGCCAAGAAGCAGTCGGTCCCCAACGACAACATCGACCGCGCGGTCAAGCGCGGCGGTGGGCTCGACGGCGGCGGCGTCAGCTACGACACGATCATGTACGAGGTCTACGGCCCCCAGGGCGTCGCTCTCCTCATCGAGTGTCTGACCGACAACCGCAACCGGGCGGCGATGGAGGTGCGCACCGCGGTGACCCGCAACGGCGGCACCATGGCCGACCCGGGCTCGGTCTCGCGCCTGTTCGACCGCAAGGGCGTCGTCGTGGTGGCGAAGGCGCAGGAGAGCAAGTCGGTCTCCGAGGACGACCTCCTCGAGGCGACCCTCGACGCCGGTGCCGAGGACGTCAACGACCTCGGTGAAGCCTTCGAGATCGTCTCCGACCCCTCCGACGTGGTCGCGGTCCGCACTGCGCTGCAGGAGGCCGGCATCGACTACGACTCCGCCGAGGTCCAGTTCGTGGCCTCCATGGACATCCCGGTCGCCGATGCCTCCGCTGCGGAGAAGGTCTTCAAGCTCATCGACGCGGTCGACGACCTCGACGACGTGCAGAACGTCTTCTCCAACGCCGACATCCCCGACGAGGTCATGGAGACCGTCGACGCCTGACCCCCGCCGAATCGGTAGAAATGGCGGGCCGAATCGTTAGTTGTGGGCGACGAGACGACAGTTTCGTCGCCCACAACTGCAGTCTCGGCCCGCCGCAACTACAGACTCGGCGCGAGGGCGTGTCAGGTCTCGGTGAGAAGAGCCCTAGTCTGTACGCTACGAACAGGCGTTCGATCGGACGAAGGAGTGGCGGCGTGCGGGTGCTTGGGATCGACCCCGGCCTGACCAGATGCGGTATGGGTGTGGTCGACGGCTCGCTCGGCCGGCCGTTGTCGATGGTGGACGTCGGCGTGCTCCGTACGTCCTCCGATCTTCCCGTCTGGGAGCGGCTGGTGAGCATCGAGAAGGGGATCGACGCCTGGATCGAGGAGCACCGGCCCGACGCGGTCGCGATCGAGCGGATCTTCGCGCGCTCGAACGTCTCCACGATCATGGGTACGGCCCAGGCCAGCGGTCTGGCGATGGTCTGCGCCGCGCGGCGCGGGCTCCCGGTCGCCCTGCACACGCCGTCCGAGGTCAAGGCCGCAGTCTCCGGCAACGGTCGAGCCGACAAGCAGCAGGTGACCGCGATGGTGACCCGCATCCTGCGGCTCCCGACCCCGCCGAAGCCGGCCGACGCCGCCGACGCGCTCGCGCTGGCCATCACCCACCAGTGGCGCGGAGGCGCCCAGAACCGCATCGAAGCCGCGGTCGCCGCGGCAGGGAAGGTACGCAGATGATCGCGTCCGTACGCGGCAAGGTCGCCGCCGTGAGTCTCTCCACCGCCGTCGTCGAGGTCGGTGGCATCGGCATCGAGCTGCTCTGCACCCCCAACACGCTGGCCACGCTTCGCGCCGGTGAGGAGGCCTATCTGCCGACCAGCCTGGTGGTGCGGGAGGACTCGTTGACGCTGTTCGGGTTCACCGACACCGACGAGCGCACCCTCTTCGAGCTCCTCCAGACCGCCTCCGGCGTCGGCCCGAAGCTCGCCCAGGCGATGCTCGCGGTGCTCTCACCCGACGGCATCCGGATGGCCATCGCAGGCGAGGACGCCAAGACGCTCACCAAGGTCCCCGGCATCGGCCAGAAGGGCGCCCAGCGGGTGATCCTGGAGCTCAAGGACCGGATCGGTGCCCCGACGGGCAGCGCCTCGGCGCCCGCGCCCACCGCCGCGTCGGCGCCATGGCGCGACCAGGTCGCCGAGGCCCTGATCGGCCTGGGCTACAACGCCAGGGACGCCGACAAGGCCGTCACCGCGATCGAGCCGGAGGCCGGTGACCAGGCCAACATCTCGGTTCTCCTGCGTGCAGCGCTCCGAACCCTCTCGAAGGCATAGCCGATGCACGAGGACGACCTGCAGGCCAACGAGGACGAATACTTCACCTCGCTCACCATCGCCGAGGCCGACGGCGACGACCGAGTCGTCGAGGCGGCGTTGCGCCCCAAGAGCCTCGACGAGCTGATCGGCCAGCAACGCGTCCGTGAGCAGCTCAGCCTCGTCCTGGAGGCGGCGCGGCAGCGCGAGCGGGCCCCCGACCACGTACTTCTCTCCGGGCCTCCGGGCCTCGGTAAGACCACCCTCGCGATGATCATCGCCGCCGAGATGGCCACACCCCTGCGGATCACCTCCGGGCCCGCGATCACGCACGCCGGTGACCTGGCCGCGATCCTGAGCGGGCTCAACGAGGGTGAGGTGCTCTTCGTCGACGAGATCCACCGGATGAGCCGCCCCGCCGAGGAGATGCTCTACCTGGCGATGGAGGACTTCCGGGTCGACGTCGTCATCGGCAAGGGCCCGGGCGCGACCGCGATCCCGATCGACCTGCCCCCGTTCACGCTGGTCGGTGCGACCACGCGTGCGGGGCTGCTCCCGGGCCCGCTCAGGGACAGGTTCGGCTTCACCGGCCACCTCGAGCTCTACGACCCGGCAGACCTCGAGCTGATCGTGCGCCGCTCGGCGGGTCTGCTCGAGGTGACCCTCGAGGACGACGGCGCCGCCGAGATCGCCAGCCGCTCCCGCGGCACTCCGCGCATCGCCAACCGGCTGCTGCGCCGCGTACGCGACTATGCCCAGGTCAAGGCCGACGGCACGGTCACCCAGCAGGTCGCCGAGAAGGCCCTGGACCTCTACGAGGTCGACCCGCTCGGTCTGGACCGCCTCGACCTGGCCGTCCTCGATGCCCTGTGCCGCCGCTTCGGCGGGGGACCGGTGGGCATCTCCACCCTCGCCGTCGCGGTGGCGGAGGAGCGCGAGACGGTCGAGGAGGTGGCCGAGCCATTCCTGGTTCGCTCCGGCTTCCTGGCCCGTACGCCGCGGGGCCGCGTCGCCACCCCGGCCGCCTGGGCACACCTCGGACTGCCGGTGCCCGCCAACACCGAGGCCGCGGCCTGGTCGGTGGAGACTCTCTGGGATGAGCCCTGAGTCACAGTCTCAACCAGGTCCCTGGTTAGACTTGCACGTCGCCGTGCGACTGCCGGTTGACCCCTGAGACTGTCGGAGCCGAACCCCCGTGGAATTCCTGCCTTTTATCGTCATCATCGTCCTGTTCTACTTCCTGCTGATCAGGCCGCAGCAGAAGCGTGCCAAGCAGGCTCGTGAGCTGCAGCTCAACCTCCAGCCGGGGGACAGGGTGATGCTGACCGCCGGCCTCTTCGGCACCGTGACCGAGGTCGAGGAGTCCACGACGAACATCAAGGTCGAGGTCGCTGACGGCGTCGTCGTCCAGGTGGTGCGCCAGGCGGTGGCCCAGAAGGTCGTCGAGGCGCCTGCCGAGGAGGCCGAGGTCGAGACTGCTCCCGAGCAGACCTCTGCCGACGCCGACAACGTCATCATGGACCTCGACAAGAAGGACTGACCAACACATGGCACGCAAGAGCGCGCGCCCCGGCCGGACACTCGTCCTGCTCTTCTTGGCGGTCGCGATCATGTTCGGCGGAATCGCGTTCGCCGGCACCTGGAAGCCTGAGCTGGGTCTCGACCTGCGCGGCGGCACCGAGATCTCGATGACCGCGGAGAACTCCGAGGGCGGATCGGTCCCGAGGGAGAGCCTCGACGAGGCCAAGTCGATCATCGACCAGCGGGTCAACGGCAGCGGCGTCACCGGCGGCCGGGTGACCACCGAGGGCAACGACGTCATCAAGGTCTCCATCCCGGGCACCGGCAAGGTGCAGAAGGAGACCGCCGAGCGGGTTCGCCAGACCGCGAAGCTCCGCTTCCGGCTGGTCGCCTGCAGCCCGCAGAAGCCCTGTGGCAACGCCGCCGGGTCCGACCCCGGGTCGATGATCCAGGACCCCTCGACCGGCACCGTGCCCGGCACGTCGCCGCGCGCACCGTTCGGCGGCGAGACCGTCGAGCCCGCCGCCGACGAGAAGGCCTCGGGCAGCCCGAGCGCCTCGCCGAGCGCGAAAGCCGAGTCGGAGAAGGACGACAAGAAGGACGCCAAGAAGGACGCCAACTCCACGGTTCCGGTCGACGACGCCGTCGAGTTCATGCGCAACCCCCCGGCGGAGTGGGCAGCCCGCTACAACGGCTTCACCTGCCCGGCTCCCGGCTCCGACCCGGTCGACGACCTGCCCGGCGAGCCGCTGCTGACCTGTGACGACGACGGGATCCCCTACCTGCTGACCCCGGCGGTCATCGAGGGCACCGAGATCAAGGAAGCCTCTTACGGCATCCCGCAGCAGCAGGCCAACTACGTCGTCACCCTGGACTTCAAGTCCGAGGGCAACAAGGCCTTCGCCGAGACCACCGGTGCGATCGCCGGCACGAACGAGCAGTTCGCGATCACCCTGGACGGCAAGGTCATCTCCGCGCCGACCGCCGACTCGCGGATCAGCGGTGGTGCGCAGATCAGTGGTGACTTCACCCAGGAGTCCGCCGAGGCTCTCGCCAACAACCTCAAGTACGGTTCGCTGCCCCTCGACTTCCCCGAGGACGGCATCCAGACCCGGGTCATCGGCCCGAGCCTGGCCGGCAACCAGCTCACCGCCGGACTCTGGGCCGGACTGGTCGGCATGATCCTCGTCGTGATCTTCTCGATCCTCTACTACCGCGCGATGAGCATCGTGGTGATCGGGTCGCTGGCGGTGGCCGGTGCGCTGACGTACGGCATGATCCTGCTGCTCAGCGAGACCGCCGGCGTCACCCTGGACCTCCCGGGCGTGGCCGGTCTGATCGTCGGTATCGGAATCACCGCCGACTCCTTCATCATCCTCTACGAGAGGATGCGTGACGACATGCGTGAGGGCCGCTCGATGCGAGTGGCCGTCGACACGGCCTGGGTCCGGGCCCGCAACACCTGCCTGGCCTCCGACGCCGTCTCGTTCCTGGCCGCGTTCGTGCTCTACGTCTTCGCGACCAACGAGGTCAAGGGCTTCGCCTTCATGCTCGGCCTGACCACGATCATCGACGTGCTGGTGTTCTTCTGGTTCACCCACCCGATGACGAAGCTCATGGCCAACATGGGCTTCTTCAACAAGGGCCACGTGCTCTCCGGCATGGACAAGCGTGCCCTCGGCACCGACAGCCAGTCGATCAACTCCCCGTCCCTGGTCGGAGGCAAGGCCTGATGAGCAAGATCTCTCGCTTCGGCAAGGAGCTCTACACCGGAGAGCGCTCCTTCGACTTCGTCGGCCGCCGGATCCTTTGGTACGTCATCTCCGCGGTCGTCCTGGTCATCGTGTCCGGCGGTCTGATGCTCCAGGGTGGTCTCAACCTCGGCATCGACTTCACCGGCGGCACCCGCTACACCGTCACCGTCGAGCAGGCCGATCAGGATCTGGCCGACGATCTGCGCTCCGCCGTCGGTGACACCGACGTGGCCGCCGCGGACGGTGCCACGGTCCGCACCGCGGGCGGCGAGTCGATCGTCATCGAGACCAAGTCGATCGCCGACGGCTCGGAGGCCGACCAGTCGATCATCGAGGCGATCACCGCGACCGCCGACGTTCCCGAGGACGACATCAGCCGCACCGGCATCGGTCCGTCCTGGGGTGAGCGGGTCGCCACCAAGGCGGCCCTCGCTCTCGGCATCTTCCTCATCGGCGTGGTCCTGTTCATCTGGATCTACTTCAAGGAATGGAAGATGTCGGTCGCGGCCGTCGTCGCTCTCTGCCACGACGTGCTTCTCACCGTCGGCGTCTACGCGATCATCGGCTTCGAGGTCTCTCCGGCGACCGTCACCGGCTTCCTGACGATTCTCGGATACTCGCTCTACGACACCGTGGTGGTATTCGACAAGGTCAAGGAGAACACCCGTAACCTCGGCCTGAAGAAGCAGACGTACGCCCAGGCGGCCAACCTGGCCGTCAACCAGACGCTGGTGCGCTCGATCAACACCACGATCGTCGGCCTGCTTCCGGTCGTCGCGATCCTCTACGTCAGCGCCGTTCAGCTCGGCACCTCGTCGCTGAAGGACATCTCACTGGTCCTCTTCGTCGGTATGGCCGTCGGCACCTACTCCTCGATCTTCATCGCCACCCCGCTGCTGGTGCACCTGAAGTCGAAGGAGAAGGACGTCGTCGACGCCGAGAAGCGCGCCGAGGCGCGGATGCGGGAAGCCGACAAGTACGCCGCCGTGCCGGTCTTCGACGACGGCATGCCGGTCCCCGCCGCCGACGAGCCGGAAGAGCTTCGTGAGTCCGAGTCCGATGACCTTCACGAGGCCGGCGTCGCCAGGGGCACCAGCCCCAACACCTCCCCGACCGGACGAGGCCGCAACGTACCCAACCAGCAGCGCTCGGTCTCCGACAGCGGCGCTGCCGGACGCCCGCAGCCGAAGCGCGAGTCGAGGTCGAAGCGCAAGTGAGCGAGCGTCAGCGAGCAAACCATCAGTACGAAGCGCGTCCGCTTCTGTACATTGGCGCTTGCGCTACGGAGGCGGGCGCGTGACTGTCTCCGAGACAGGCGCAGGTGACCGGTCGCTCGATGAGGTTCTCGAGCGGCTGGTCACCGACGTGCCCGACTTCCCCGAGCCGGGCGTCGGGTTCAAGGACATCACTCCGCTCCTGGCCGACCACGCGGGATTCACCCAGGTGGTCGAGGCGCTCGGGGCCCCGGCTCTCGATCCAGACGGCAACCCGACCGTGACCAAGGTGCTCGGGATGGAGTCGCGCGGCTTCATCCTCGGCGCTCCCGCGGCCCTGCATCTCGGGGTCGGATTCGTCCCCGTGCGCAAGGCCGGAAAGCTCCCACGGGAGACTCACGCGGTCTCCTACTCGCTGGAGTACGGCGAGGCGACGCTGGAGATCCACACCGACGCGGTCGAGCCAGGGGAGCGGGTGCTCATCATCGACGACGTGCTCGCCACCGGTGGCACCGCCGCGGCCACGATCGAGCTGGTCGAGCGCTGCGGCGGCATCGTCGAAGGCGTCTCGGTGCTGCTCGAGCTCGGCTTCCTCGACCCGCGGAGCAAGCTTCCCGACACTCCGGTGCACGCGCTCTTGTCCACGTAGCAACTGTTTCGCTAGCCAACGTCGGCGGTCCGGCCGGTAGACTCGGATCATGGCAGAGGATCGCATCGTTGCGCAGCCTCGGGCGCACAACATCGAGGCCCGGGAGAGCACTGGCCCTGCGCCGTCGGGCCGCAGCGTACGTGCGCGTCTCGCCCGGATGGGCGGTCGAGGAAACGCGGGCAACCCCGTGCTCGAACCGCTCTTCCGAGCGGTGCGGTCCAACCACCCCAAGGCCGACCTGACGCTGCTGGAGCGCGCCTACGTCACTGCGGAGCGCCTGCACGGCACCCAGATGCGCAAGAGCGGTGATCCCTACATCACCCACCCGCTCGCGGTGACCACGATCCTCGCCGAGCTCGGCATGACCGAGCCGACCCTGGTGGCGGCGCTCCTCCACGACACCGTCGAGGACACCCCCTACACGCTCAAGGAGCTCACCCGCGACTTCGGTGAGGAGGTCGCTCACCTCGTCGACGGGGTCACCAAGCTCGACAAGGTCACCTATGGCGACTCGGCGCAGGCCGAGACGATCCGCAAGATGGTCGTGGCTATGTCGCGCGACATCCGGGTGCTGGTGATCAAGCTGGCCGACCGCCTGCACAACATGCGTACGCTGCGGTACGTCCCGCAGAAGAGCCAGGAGCGCAGCGCGCGCGAGACGCTCGACATCTATGCGCCGCTGGCCCACCGGCTCGGCATGAACACGATCAAGTTCGAGCTCGAGGACCTCGCCTTCGCGACCCTTTACCCGAAGATGTACGACGAGCTGGTCCGCCTGGTCGCCGACCGCAACCCCTCGCGCGAGAAGTTCCTGGCCCAGGTCATCGACCAGGTGGAGCGCGACCTGCACGAGGCTCGGATCAAGGCGACCGTCACCGGGCGACCGAAGCACTACTACTCGATCTACCAGAAGATGATCGTCGGCGGTAAGGACTTCTCCGACATCAACGACCTGGTCGGCATCCGGATCCTGGTCGAGGACGAGCGCGACTGCTACTCCGTCCTCGGCATCCTGCACTCGCGGTGGAACCCCGTCCTGGGGCGCTTCAAGGACTACATCGCGATGCCGAAGTTCAACATGTACCAGTCGCTGCACACCACGGTGATCGGCCCGCAGGGCAAACCGGTCGAGCTGCAGATCCGCACCTTCGCGATGCACCGCCGTGCCGAGTTCGGCGTGGCCGCGCACTGGAAGTACAAGGAGGACGGCCGCAGCGGTGTCGATACCGACCGGCCGATGGACAACGACATGAGCTGGGTCAAGCAGCTCATGGACTGGCAGTCGGAGGTCAACGACCCCGGCGAGTTCCTGGAGTCGCTGCGCTTCGAGATGAAGCGCACCGAGGTCTATGTCTTCACCCCCAAGGGCGACGTGATTGCGCTGCCCGCTGACGCGACCCCTGTCGACTTCGCGTACGCCGTCCACACCGAGGTCGGCAACAAGACCATCGGCGCCCGGGTCAACGGGCGTCTGGTCCCGCTGGAGTCGACCCTGGAGAGCGGTGATGTCGTCGAGGTCTTCACCTCCAAGTCGCCCAACGCCGGCCCGTCGCGGGACTGGGGCTCCTTCGTCAAGTCCAACCGGGCCAAGGCCAAGATCCGGCAGTGGCACACCCGCGAGCGCCGCGACGAGGCCATCGAGAAGGGCCAGGACGCGATCGCCCGGCTCATGCGCAAAGAGGGCCTGCCCCTCAAGCGGCTGATGTCGCGCGAGTCGCTCATGCTGGCCGCCGACCACTTCGACCTCGGCGATGTCGAGTCGCTCTACGCCGCGGTCGGCGAGAGCCACCTCTCCGCCCAAGCGGTCGTACGCCGGGTGATCGAGGACCACGGCGGCAACGACGGCGCCGCTGAGGATCTCGCCGAAGCCGTCAACGTCGGCCGCCGACGCCACGGCAAGGTCTCCACCACCAGCTCCGACGCCGGGGTCGTCGTCAAGGGATCCCCGGACGTCTGGGTCAAGCTCGCCAAGTGCTGCACCCCGGTTCCCGGCGACGACATCCTCGGCTTCGTCACCAAGGGCGGGGGAGTCTCGGTCCACCGCACCGACTGCACCAACGCCACCGAGCTCCGCTCCCACCCCGAGCGCCTGCTCGAGGTCGAGTGGGGCTCGACCTCCAACTCCGTCTTCCTGGTCAACATCCAGGTCGAGGCCCTCGACCGGGCCCGGCTCCTGTCCGACATCACCATGGCGCTCTCCGACGCCCACGTGAACATCTTGAGCGCGCAGCTCCAGACGACCCGCGACCGCGTCGCCAAGTCACGCTTCTCCTTCGAGATGGCCGACTCCAAGCACCTCGACACCGTCTTGAAGCAGGTACGCACCGTCCCCGGCGTCTTCGACGCCTACCGCGTCACCCAATGATCAACCAGTGAAGGAGCTCGGGATGTTCACCTGGATACTCATCATCGCAGGCGTAGTTCTCGTCGTCAGTGCCGCATGGTCCGTCTTCAAGCCGCGCAAGGGCGTCATCGACGAGCGAACTGCCCGTTCGAACCTGGGCAAAACCATCGGCAAGGCCGAGTACCACGGCCGCTGAACAGAGGAGTGTGGCTCATGAACTTGTTCACGTGGATACTCGTCGTCGCGGCGGTGGCCGTAGTGATCACCCTGGTCTGGGGTCTGGTGAGGCCAAGCCTGCCGCGTAGGACCGGCTCAGTCGGCCAGGTGGGTATGGGCGGCGACGGCCGAGATGGTTACCGGGGCGCATCGCCCGACCCCAACGGTCCGCAGGGACCTTCGCCGTTCTGAGATTCGGAGCGCCCGGTAGCACCGGGCGCTCCGGAGACTCTCAGGAGAAGTCGGCGGAAGCCCGCTTGGCCATGTCGAGGAACTGACGACGCGACTCGAGGTTCTCCTCGAGCGACTTGATCTTCCGGGCGTCACCCGACGCCTGAGCCTTCTCCAGGTCGGACTCGACCTGGGCGATGGCCTCCTCGAGCTTGGCGATCATGTCGTCGGCACGAGCCGACTTCTCGGGGTCCGACTTGCGCCACTGGTCGTCCTCGGCGGACTTGATGGCCTGCTCGACCTTGCGCATGGCGCCCTCGAGCTCCTTGATCCGGTCGCGCGGGACCTTGCCGGCCTCGTCCCAGCGGTCGGCGATGTCGCGGAACGAACGCTTGACGCTGTCGAGATCGTCGCCCTTCTCCAGCAGCGGGAGCAGCTCCTGCGCCTCGGCGAGCAGCCCCTCCTTGACCACGGCGTTCTGCGCGAACTCGGCGTCGAGCGCCGAGTTCGCGGCGTCACGGGCGCCGAAGAAGACGTCCTGGGCGGCTCGGAACTTCTTCCAGAGCTTGTCGTCGACGTCCTTGGGCGCCGGCCCGGCGGCCTTCCAGTCGCGCATCAGGTCGCGGTAGCGACCGGCGGTGGGGCCCCAGTCGGTGGAGGTGGAGAGCTGCTCGGCCTCGTCGATGATCCGCTCCTTGATCACCTTGGCGTCCTCGCGCCGCGCGTTGAGCTCGGCGAAGTGGGCCTTGCGTCGACGGGTGTAGGCGGTGCGTGCGGTCGAGAAGCGGCGCCACAGCGCGTCGTCGGACCCGCGGTCGATGCGGGGGAGCGCCTTCCACTGGTCGAGCAGCTCACGCAGCCGGTTGGCACCGTTGCGCCAGTCATTGCTCTGGGCCAGCTTCTCGGCCTCGTCCACGAGGGCCTCCTTGGCGACCTTCGCCTCGGCTGCCTTCGCGGCCCGTTCGGCCTTGCGGGCCTCGCGCTGGATGGCGATGACCGGGGCCAAGGCCTCCAGCCGCGCCACCAGCGAGGCCAGGTCACCGACGGCGTTGGCCTCGGTCACCTTCTCCACGACGGTCTTCACCGCCACGGTCGCCTCGTCGGGCGACGTCTTGCCCGCATGCACCCGCCGCTCGAGCTGCTCGACCTCGAAGGCGAGCTGGTCGAACCGGTTGGTGAAGAAGGCAAGCGCCTCCTCCGGCGTGCCTTCTGGGTATTGCCCCACGGAACGCTCACCCTCAGCGGTCTTCACGTAGACCGTTCCGTCTTCCTCGACCCGACCCCACTGCTCGCTGGTCACAATGTCCCTACTCTTCGCATGAGGCGCTAACCTCTTATGAAATCTCCCCCGCCGGACACCGTGCTCGTCACAGTCCCGGTCGGCTCAACTTGCAGGTCCCCATGGTGTCCCGACACACCTCGGGGTGCCCATCGTAGTCAGACGCCACGATGCGGCGCTGCACTGTACCGCTGGATAGGGTGTTTCTCGTGTTGATCGCAGGCTTTCCCGCCGGTCCGTGGGGCACCAACTGCTACGTGGCCGCCACCGGCCCGGGCTCCGAGTGTGTCGTGATCGACCCCGGGAAGGACGCCGCCGACGGCATCGCGGAGGTCGTCCGGGAGCAGCGTCTCAAGCCGGTTGCCGTGCTCCTCACCCACGGCCACGTCGACCACATGTGGTCCGTGACGCCGGTGAGCAGGACGTACGACTCCACCGCGTGGATCCACCCCAACGACCGCCACCTCCTGGCTGACCCCATGGCAGGCATCTCGCCGGAGTCGGCGCAGATGCTGCTCGGGATGGCAGACATCCAAGGGGGCACCTACGACTTCGTGGAGCCCGACGACGTTCGGGAGCTGAGCGACGGCCAAGCGATCGACCTGGCCGGGATGAGTTTCCTGATCGACCATACGCCCGGGCATACCGAGGGGTCGGTCACTTTCCGGACTCCCTACCCCGACCACGCCGAGGTCAGTGATGTGATGTTCTCCGGCGACCTGCTCTTCGCGGGCAGCATCGGGCGTACGGACCTCCCCGGCGGTGACCACGCCACGATGCTGCAGTCCCTGACCACCAAGGTGCTGCCCCTCGCCGACGACATCGTGGTGCTCCCCGGACACGGCGAACAGACCTCCATCGGGCGCGAGCGCGCCACCAACCCATTTCTTCAGGACCTGATCACCACGCCATGAACAAGCCAACACCGCTCTCCGGGTTTCCGGAGTTCCTTCCGAGCCAGCGCACCGTCGAGCGCGAAGTCATCGCGACCCTGAGCCGCACCTTCGAGCTGCACGGCTTCGGCAACATCGAGACCCGCGCCGTCGAGCCGATGGACCAGTTGCTGCGCAAGGGCGACACCAGCAAAGAGGTCTACGTCCTCAAGCGACTCCAGGAGCAGGACGAGTCGCGAGACAAAGGGATGGGGCTCCACTTCGACCTCACCGTCCCTTTCGCCCGCTACGTGTTGGAGAACGCCGGCAAGCTGGAGTTCCCGTTCCGCCGCTACCAGATCCAGAAGGTCTGGCGCGGTGAGCGCCCGCAGGAGGGCCGCTTCCGCGAGTTCGCGCAGGCCGACATCGACATCGTCGGGCGCGACACGCTGCCCTTCCACCACGACGTCGAGGTCGCCCGGGTCATGCTCGAGGCGCTCGGCAAGCTGACCTTCCTGCCCGGGTTCACGCTCCAGGTCAACAACCGCAAGCTGATCCAGGGCTTCTACGCCGGCCTCGGCGTGCCCGACGTCGAGGAGACCATGCGGCTCATCGACAAGCTCGACAAGATGCCGGCCACCGAGGTCGGCAAGTTGCTGGTCGCAGAGGCCGGGCTGAGCGACGAGCAGGCCGCCAAGTGCCTCGAGCTCGCCACGATCACCGCCACCGACGACACCTTCGTCGAGAAGGTCCGGGCCATGGGGGTCGAGAGCGACCTGCTCGACGAGGGCCTGACCGAGCTGGCCACGCTGATCAACGCCACCGCGCCGCTCAACACCGAGCGCGTACGCATCGTGGCCGACCTCAGCATCGCCCGCGGTCTCGACTACTACACCGGCACCGTCTTCGAGACCCGTCTCGACGGCTACGAGAGCCTCGGCAGCATCTGCTCCGGCGGACGCTACGACGCGCTGGCCAGCGACGGGAAGACGACCTACCCAGGCGTCGGGATCTCGCTCGGCGTCAGCCGCGTCCTGGTGCCGCTGGTGCAGAAGGGCGTGCTCGACGCCGACCGCAAGGTCCCGAGCACCGTCCTGGTCGCCGTCTCCGACGAGGAGAGCCGGGCCGAGGCCGATGCGGCGGCGCAGCAGCTGCGCGCTCACGATGTCGCCTGCGAGGTCTCGCCCAACGCCGCCAAGTTCGGCAAGCAGATCCGCTTCGCGGAGCGCCGCGGCATCCCGTACGTCCTCTTCGCCACCCGCCGGGAAGACGGCACAGAGGCGTACGAGATCAAGGACATCCGCACCGGCGACCAGGTCCCGGCCGACCCGGCCACCTGGACACCGGCGAACCAGAACGACCTGACCCCGCAAGTGGTCTCGACAGGCTCGACCACCGGGAACGACAACGAGGAGCAAGAGAAGTGATCCGCACCCACGACGCCGGCACCCTGCGTGCCGAGCACGTCGGCCAGACCGTGACCCTCGCCGGCTGGGTAGCCCGCCGACGCGATCACGGCGGGGTCGCCTTCCTCGATCTGCGTGAGGCCAGCGGCGTGGTCCAGGTCGTCGTCCGCGACGAGGAGATCGCCCACGCGCTCCGCAACGAGTACTGCATCAAGGTCACCGGCGAGGTCGTCGCCCGCACGAGCGAGAACGTCAACGACAAGCTCGCGACCGGCGAGATCGAGGTCGTCGCCCAGGACCTCGAGGTCCTCAGCGCCTCCGCGCCCCTCCCGTTCCCGATCGACGACGCCGCCTCCTCCGCCCAGGGAGAGGTCGGCGACGACGTACGTTTCAAGCACCGCTACCTCGACCTGCGCCGCACCGCGCCCGGCAACGCCATCCGGCTGCGCTCGAAGGCGAACAAGGCCGCCCGCGACGTGCTCGCCGGTCATGACTTCGTCGAGATCGAGACCCCGACCCTGACCCGGAGCACGCCCGAGGGCGCCCGCGACTTCCTGGTCCCGGCTCGTCTGCAGCCGGGCTCGTGGTACGCGCTGCCGCAGTCCCCGCAGCTGTTCAAGCAGCTGCTCATGGTCGCCGGCATGGAGCGCTACTACCAGCTCGCCCGCGCCTACCGTGACGAGGACTTCCGCGCCGACCGGCAGCCGGAGTTCACCCAGCTCGACATCGAGATGAGCTTCGTCGAGCAGGACGACGTGATCGCGCTCGGCGAGGAGATCGTCGCGGCGCTGTGGAAGCTGATCGGCTACGACGTGCCGCTCCCGCTGCCGCGGATGACCTACGCGGACGCGATGGCGAAGTACGGCTCCGACAAGCCCGACCTGCGCTTCGGCATCGAGATCACCGAGTGCACCGACTACTTCTCCGAGACGACGTTCCGCGTCTTCCAGGCCCCGTACGTCGGTGCCGTGGTGATGCCGGGCGGGGCGAGCCAGCCGCGGCGTCAGCTCGACGGGTGGCAGGACTGGGCCAAGCAGCGCGGCGCCAAGGGCCTGGCCTACGTCCTGGTCCAGGAGGACGGCTCGCTGACCGGTCCGGTCGCCAAGAACCTCTCCGAGACCGAGGCCGCCGGACTGGCCGCTCACGTCGGCGCCAACCCGGGCGACTGCATCTTCTTCGCTGCCGGCACTCCCAAGGCGAGCCGGTCCCTGCTCGGTGCCGCCCGCCTGGAGATCGGCAACCGCCTCGACCTCCGCAAGGACGGCGACTGGAGCTTCCTGTGGGTCGTCGACGCTCCGCTGCTCGAGTCGGCCTCCGAGGCGGTCGAGTCCGGTGACGTCGCGGTCGGTGCGGGGGAGTGGACCGCGGTTCACCACGCCTTCACCAGCCCGCAGGACGTCGAGGGCTTCGACAAGGACCCCGGCAACGCGCTCGCCTGGGCCTACGACATCGTCTGCAACGGCAACGAGATCGGCGGCGGCTCGATCCGTATCCACCGCGAGGACGTCCAGAAGCGCGTCTTCGAGCTGATGGGGATCGACGAGGAGGCGGCCGAGGAGAAGTTCGGCTTCCTGCTCGACGCGTTCAAGTTCGGCGCCCCGCCGCACGGCGGCATCGCCTTCGGCTGGGACCGCGTCGTCGCCCTCCTCGCCGGCACCGACTCGATCCGCGACGTCATCGCCTTCCCGAAGACGGGCGCCGGCTACGACCCCCTCACCGCCGCCCCGGCGCCGATCACGCCCGAGCAGCGCAAGGAGGCGGGCGTCGACGCCAAGCCCTCGACCCCTGAGGAGAAGGCAGGAGCCTGACCTCGAGACCAAGAAGGTTCCCGAAACCCCAGGGTTTCGGGAACCTTCTTCGGTTTTGAGGTTCTCGAGAGGCAGTGATCTGGCTCTGCGGCAGGATCTCGCCTCGACCGCAGACTCTTGCGTTACCGGCGTCTATGGCGGAAATGCGTCCGGGGGAATGGGGCGTCGCGGATGAAATCGGATCGTTACCCCTACGAGGCGCATCCGGGCAAGGGATCACATAGAGTTCCGTCCGTCGACATCGTGGGTCGAACGTTGCCATGTGTGTGGCGACGGCACTGCTGGCTACACGACTGAACGTAGAAACTGACGAGGTGAGCATGACCACGCCTGGCACTCAGGTCGAGCTGGCGAATCCCCATACGGGCGAGGAAGACGCGAACGCCGGCAAGGAGGTCGTCAGCAAGTCTCCGATGCGGTTGGCGATGGAGCGGTTCCGCAAGGACAAGATCTCGATGATCTCGTTGTTCGTCGTCATCTTCTATGTCATCGCGGCGGCTTCAGCGCCGATCCTCGTGGCGGCCGACGTCCTGGATCCGTTCACCTACGACCAAACCCTGCTCAACGAGTACCAGGTGGCGGATGGTCCCTACGGTGGCATCTCAGCGGATCACCCGTTCGGGGTCGAGCCTCGCACGGGGCGCGACTCGCTGGCGCGAGTGTGGTACGGAATCAGCTTCTCGCTGAGCATCGCGCTGCTGGCCGCGCTGATCGCGATCTTCATCGGAGTCGTCCTCGGGATCGTCTCGGGTGCTGCCGGTGGCTGGGTGGACGCGATCATCGGCCGCATCATCGACCTGACCCTGGCCTTCCCGCAGACGCTGATGCTGCTGGCACTCTCCAGCGTCGCGCTCGCCTTCATCATCGAGGTGCTGCATGTGCCGGGCGGTGAGGGCAGCCCAGCGCCGCGGTTCGTCTACGTGGTCGGGGTCCTCGGGATCTTCGGCTGGACCACGACGGCGCGGTTGGTCCGTGGCCAGGTGCTGACGCTCCGCGAGCGCGAGTTCGTGCACGCCGCGAACCTCGTCGGCGCCTCCCGGATGCGGGTCTACTTCAAGGAGATCCTGCCCAACCTGTGGGCGCCGATCCTGGTCTCCTTCACGTTGATGATGCCGGCGTTCGTCTCGGCCGAGGCCGCGATGGCCTACCTCAACGTCAGCGTCGCGCCGCCGACCCCGACGCTCGGCAACGTGCTCACCGACTCGCTCAGCTTCATCTCGAGCAACCTGACGTACTTCATCATCCCGGCGGTGCTCATCGCGCTCGTCGTCGTCTGCTTCAACCTTCTCGGAGATGGCCTGCGGGACGCGCTTGATCCCAAGTCAGGTCGATGAACAGAGCCTCTCTGTTCGTGACAGCCAGTCGGCCCCGCCGACGACCCAAACGTGCGACATCGAGTCGCGCACTCAAGGAGGACACAACAATGAGAAGCATGTTGAGGAGGATCGGTGCCGCCTCGGTGGCAGCCGGTCTGGGACTCAGCCTGGCCGCCTGCGGCGGCTCCGGCTCGGATGAGGGCAGCGGTGATGAGACCGCCTCGAAGGGCGGGACGCTGAACTACCTGCTCTCTTCGCCCTTCGAGAGTGCGGACCCGCAGCGCATCTACCTCGGTGTTCAGCTCGCCAACTGGCGACGCACCGTCTACCGCGGCCTGGTCGCGTTCCCGATGGACGAGGACGAGAAGGCCGGCAACACGCCGGTCGCCGACCTCGCCACGGACACGGGCACGCCCAACGAAGACGCCTCGTCCTGGGAGTTCACCATCAAGGACGGCGTCAAGTGGGAAGACGGCTCCGACATCACCTGTGAGGACTTCCGCTACGGCGCGTCGCGTGTGTTCGCGAACGACGTCATCACCGGTGGCCCCAACTACACCCTGAGCTACCTCGACGTCCCGCAGAAGGACGGCAAGCCGGCCTACCCGGGCCCGTACAAGGCCACTCCTGAGCAGCAGGCCGAGTTCGACAAGGCCATCGCGTGCGACGGCAACAAGATCACCTACAACTTCAACAAGCCGTGGGCGGACTTCCCGCTCGCCGCGGCGGGCATGATGATGACCGACCCCTACAAGGAGTCGTTCGACGAGGGCCCGAAGTCGGAGTGGAAGGTCCTGTCCAACGGGCCCTACAAGCTCGAGGGCGGCGTCTGGGACAAGAACAAGGGCGCCACCATGGTCCGCAACGACCAGTACGACGAGAAGACCGACACCCCGGAGAAGCTCCGGCTGGCGCTTCCCGACGAGATCGTCTGGTCCATCGACGGCTCCGACGACGCTGCCGAGATCATCAACCAGCGTCTGCTCGCAAACTCCGGTGACGACCAGTACGCCATCACCACCGGCCGCCTGCCGGCGACGATGCTCCAGCAGGTCACCGGCGATGTCGAGAAGCGTTACCGCAACGTGCTCTCGCCGTACGTCAACTACATGGTGCCGAACGCGAAGAAGCTGACCAACCCGAAGGTGCGCGAAGCCCTCAAGGTCGGCGCTGACATCGACTCGTTCGTCAAGGCGCTGGGTGGCGACAAGGTCGCGGTGCCCGCCGAGTCGCTGGTCAACCCGGTCACCCCGGGCTACCAGGACAACCCGGCGTTCGAGGGTGACAACTCCGGCGACGTCGAGGCTGCGAAGAAGCTCCTCGAGGAGTCGGGCGAGAAGGTTCCCTACCCGATCAAGCTCACCTACGCGAAGTCGCCGACCAACGACGCCGCCATGGGCGCGCTGAAGCAGAAGTGGGACGCCGCCGGTTTCCAGGTCACGCTCGACGGCCTCGGTGACACCTACTACGACGTCATCTCCAAGCCCAACAAGGACTCGGACCTCATGATGGGCGGTTGGGGTAACGACTGGCCGAGCATGATGACCGTCATGCCGCCGCTGTTCGACAGCCGGCCGAACATCTCCGCGACCGACTGCAACAACGACTACGGCTGCTACCACAGCGACGAGTTCAACAAGAAGATGGACGAGGCCGCCAACGCCTCCGACCTCGACGCTCAGATCAAGGCGCTGCAGGAGGGTGACGAGATCCTGGGCAAGGACATCGCCTACTTCCCGCTCAACGTCACGAAGTTCAACTGGCTCCACGGCTCCAAGGTCACCGGTTTCACCACGACGCCGGCCTCCTCGGGTTACGCGGAGATCGGTCTCATCGGCGTTCAGAACTGATTCTGTCGCTCGCTGAATGATCACTAGCCGCTGGTGCCGGGTGGGCGCTATGTCCGCCCGGCACCAGCGACTTCCGGTCCGATGACCGGAGCTCCGCGGCCGCTGTGGCCGCGTGAAACAACAAGCCATCTGAAAGGATGAGTACGTCCGATGTGGGCCTATGTCGTCCGACGGTGCTTGGTGGGGATCGTCCTCATCCTGGCGCTGACGTTCATCACCTTCGTACTGTTCTTCGCCTCACCCATCGACCCTGCTCGGTTCGCGTGCGGGAAGAACTGCAGCCCGGAGCAGCGTGACGAGACGCGTGCGGCACTCGGTTACGACAAGCCGTTCGTAGTCCAATGGGCCGGTTACGTCAAGGGACTTGCGGTGGGCCGCGAGTTCCCGCTCGACCCGGAGCAGCGGGCGGCCGCCCCCGACCAGGTGACGCACTGTGGTGCGCCCTGCCTGGGCTACTCCCACCTGGACTCGAAGACAGTGAACGAGATGGTCGCCGACGCGCTGCCGATCACGGCATCGCTGGCGATCGTGGCACTGGTGATGTGGCTCATCGGTGGAGTGCTCTTCGGAATCCTCGCGGCGATCTACCAGGGCTCGCTCATCGACCGCGGCGTCGTCGGTGGGACCCTCGTGATCTACGCCTTCCCGAGCTTCGCGATCGCCGTGTTCCTGCTGCAGTACGTCGCGGTGAAGTGGGGCGTGTTCCCGCTACCGCGATACACCGAGATCGCCGACGGCGGGCTGTGGGGCTGGTTCTCGAACCTGCTGCTCCCGGCTCTCACCCTGGCGCTCCTCTATCTTGCCGGCTATGTGCGGATGACACGCGCGTTCGTGCTCGAGTCATTGAGCGAGGACTACATCCGCACGGCCAAGGCGAAGGGCCTCAAGACGCGCACGGTCGTGTTCAAGCACGCTCTGCGCGCAGCGCTCACGCCGCTGGTCACGATGACGGGTCTCGACTTCGCGAGCCTGCTGGGTGGCGCGATCATCACCGAGCGCGTCTTCACGTATCACGGCATCGGCATGCTGACGGTCGATGCGAGCAAAGTCTCTGACCTCGCCGTCCTCGTGGGGATCGTGCTGCTGGCCGGCATGATCGTGATCATCGCGAACATCATCGTCGACATCCTCTACGCCTACATCGACCCGCGGGTGAAGGTGGCCTAGTGATGCCTCCGTCTTCTGCAGCTTTCTTTTCCCGAGTGAGGATCTCATGACCAGTGCGGCCAACCCCTTTGACGACGGGCCATTTCTTGTCGTCGACGACCTGAGCGTGCGGTTTCCGACGGCCGATGGTGTCGTCAGCGCCGTCTCCAACCTGTCCTACGAGGTCGAGCTGGGGAAGACCCTCGGCATCGTGGGCGAGTCGGGCTCGGGCAAGTCGGTCTCGTCGATGGCCATCCTCGGCCTGCACGACCGCCGATCGACCGAGCTCAGCGGCTCGATCCGAGTCGGCGGCGACGAGATCCTCGGTAAGGGCGAGGAGGCGATGCGGGCGCTTCGCGGCAACGACGTCGCCATGATCTTCCAGGACGCCCTCGCTGCCCTGCACCCGTACTTCCGGATCGGCAAGCAGCTGTCCGAGGCCTACCTCGCGCACCACCCCAGCGCCAGCAAGCGTGACGGGGAGAAGCGGGCCATCGAGATGCTCGACCGGGTCGGCATCCCCCAGCCGGACATGCGGTTCAAGGACTACCCGCACCAGTTCTCCGGCGGCATGCGGCAGCGGGTGATGATCGCGATGGCGCTCATCAACGACCCCAAGCTGGTGATCGCGGACGAGCCGACGACGGCGTTGGACGTGACGGTCCAGGCGCAGATCCTCGACCTGCTGCAGGACCTGCAGCGCGAGTTCAACTCAGCGATCATCCTGATCACCCACGACCTCGGCGTCGTGGCCGAGTTCGCCGACGACGTGATGGTCATGTACGGCGGCCGGGCCGTGGAGAAGGGGCCGGCGAAGGACATCCTGGTGCGACCGGAGATGCCCTACACCTGGGGTCTGCTCAGCAGCATCCCGGATGTCGAGGCTGATACGAACGCCAAGCTGATCCCGATCGCAGGCAATCCGCCCAGCCTGCTCAACCTTCCGAGCGGATGCTCGTTCCACCCGCGATGCCCCCACGTCGCCAAGGTCCCGGGTGGTCTGTGCTCCACCGAGCTGCCTGAGCTGCTTCCGGCACGGAGCGGTCCGACCCACTTCAAGCGCTGCCATCTTGCCGACCCGGAGGCGGTTTACCGCGAAGAGGTGCTGCCCGAGATCGCCCCTGACCTCCTGGAGGAAGACCGATGACCGACCAGTCCACTGGTGGGCTCCCCGCTGAGGAGCAGCGGGAAGCCGTCCCGAATGGGGAGGCGAAGACCTCGGCGGAGTCGCTCGAGAACCTCCTCGACGACTCGCACACCGCCGCGATGTTCGACGCCTCGAAGAAGCCGGTGCTGACCGTCACCGACCTCAAGATGCACTTCCCGGTCAAGTCGAGCGGCTTGCTCCGGAGAACGGTCGGGCACGTAAAGGCAGTCGACGGCGTCTCCTTCGAGCTGCGCGAGGGTCAGTCTCTCGGCCTCGTCGGCGAGTCGGGATGTGGCAAGTCGACGACCGGTCGGCTGATCACGCGCCTCTACGATCCGACCGAGGGTTCGATCGAGTTCGAGGGCCGAGACCTGGCCAAGCTGAGCCAGCGCCAGCTCAAGCCGCGGCGCCGCGACATCCAGATGATCTTCCAGGACCCTTACAGCTCCTTGAACCCGCGGCACACCGTGGGTGCGATCGTGGGGGCACCGATGGTGATCCACGGCACAGTGCCCAAGAAGCAGGTGCTCAAGAAGGTCCAGGAGCTGCTGGAGATCGTCGGCCTCAACCCGGAGCACTACAACCGCTATCCCAACGAGTTCTCCGGCGGCCAGCGTCAGCGCATCGGCATCGCTCGGTCGCTCGCGCTCCAGCCGAAGGTCCTGGTCGCTGACGAGCCGGTCTCCGCGCTCGACGTCTCGATCCAGGCGCAGGTGATCAACCTGCTCCAGGACATCCAGAAAGAGTTCGGGATCGCGTTCCTGTTCATCGCCCACGACCTCGCGATCGTGCGTCACTTCTCGCCGGAGATCGCGGTGATGTACCTCGGCAAGATCGTCGAGATCGGTGATCGCGAGAGCATCTACAAGAATGCTCATCACCCCTACACGCAGGCGCTGCTCTCTGCGGTGCCCGACATCAAGCAGGCCCAGACGGGCGGTCGCCGGGAGCGGATCAGGCTCGAGGGTGACGTCCCCAGCCCGGTCAACCCGCCGTCGGGGTGCCACTTCCGCACGCGTTGCCCGATCGCGAAGGAGATCTGCTCCGTGGTCGAGCCGCCGCTGCTGCAGATCGACCAGCGGCACAAGGTCGCCTGCCACTTCGCGAGCGAGGTCGGGCACGCGCCGGAGCGGCCGGTCACCGCGCCGCTGCTCGGTGTCGACGAGTACGGAGCTCCGGACCCGGGCGCGAGCCCGGCCGAGATCCCGGGCGACGGCCCGGGCTACGCCGACACCTGGTACGACCTGGCGAACAACTCGCGGGGTCGTGCCTGAGAGGTCTCGACAAGCTCGACCACCGGGCAGGTCGTGCCTGTGAGGTCTCGACAAGCTCGACCACTGAAGGTGTTCGATCCGGAGAATCTTCTGTGTGACAGCAGGATTACCAAAGAAGGTCCGCAGCCATTGGCTGCGGACCTTCTTTGTTACAGATGTGTCATAGGTCACTGTCGGTACCGAACCGTTATCTGTAGAGCCTCCCGCGCCACCTGCACTTGGCATAACTTGAGGCAGCGCGCTGGTTCGGGACTGCGCCTAGTGGTCTGGTCTTGGGCGAGCCGAGCCCGAGGCATTCGAATGGAGATCCGAGCGTATGACTGTGTCCGAAGTGTTGATCCAGGGTCCTGATCCCGAGGTCGATCCGGAGCCGCGCACCAAGAAGGTCGCCGGCCGCTCGCCGATGCGGATCGCCATGGACCGGCTGCGCTCGGACAAGATCGCCATGCTCTGCGCCGGCATCGTCCTGCTCTACATCCTGATCGCGATCTTCGCTCCGCAGCTGTGCCGGTTGTTCGGTGTCGAGGTGCGAGCCGGGGACCCGGTGACCGACACCGACTCGTTCAACTACCCGGTCATCGGTCCGCCGAACTACGGCTTCACCTGGGAGGCCCCGCTGGGGCTGGAGCCCAACTCGGGCAACGACCTGCTGGCGGAGTGGTTCTACGGCGCTCGTACGTCGATGATGGTCGCCTCCGTGGCCACGATCGTCTCCACGGTGGTCGGGGTCGTGCTCGGCCTGATCGCGGGCTACAGCCGTGGCTGGGGTGACCGGATCATCACGTTCATGACCGACCTGTTCCTCACGCTGCCGTTCCTGCTCGTCGCGATCGCGGTCGCGCCGATGATCATCGACCGCTGGGGGGCCCAGCCGGCACTGCTCGATTCCGCGTCCCTGATCGCGATGGTCCTCATCCTCTCGGTCTTCGGCTGGATGGGACTGACCCGTCTGGTGCGTGGCGAGGTGATCTCTCTGCGCGAGCGGGAGTTCATCGAGGCAGCGCACGTCCTCGGCATGCCGACCCGCCGGATCCTGTTCAAGGAGCTGCTGCCCAACCTGGTCGCGCCCATCGTGGTCTCGTTCTCGCTGATGCTGCCCGCGCTCATCGCCGCGGAGGCCTCGCTGGCCTACCTCGGTGTGGGCGTCACCGGTCGCCCGTCCTGGGGCCAGACGATCAACCGTGCCCAGGGCTGGTTCGAGGAGTACCCGCTGTACCTGTACGCGCCGATCATCGGGATCGTGGTCCTGGTCTTCGCGCTCAACCTGCTCGGAGACGCCATTCGTGACGCCTTCGATCCCAAGTCTTTCCGGTGATCACGTTGTCGGAGAGAGGCATCAAGAGCCCTGAAAGGTGGACACATACGATGCGAATGAAGAGAACAGCGATTGCCGCCAGTGCGATCGCTGCCCTGATGCTCACTGCTGCGTGCGGCGGGGGAGGCGGAGGGTCCGAAGGTAACGATGGCGAGTTCATCGAGGGTGGTGGCGCCGGCGCTGGTAAGGACGCCACCGCCGAAGGCCCGGTCAAGGTCCCGGCGGACGCCGCCGAGGGCGGCACCGTGTCGATCCTCACCTCGGTCGCGCCGCACACGCTCGACCCGACCCGGACCTACTACACCGACTCCGGTGCGATCATGTCCGGTCTGGTCACTCGCTCGCTGACTCAGTACGTCTACGACGAGAAGGCCAAGGACACCATCCTGGTCCCCGACCTCGCGACCGATCTCGGCCAGACCTCCGAGGACGGCCTCACCTGGACGTTCGAGCTCAGGGACGGCGTCAAGTACGAGGACGGCACCGAGATCACCGCCGAGGACGTGGCGTACGGCATCAAGCGGTCCTTCGCCATCGAGACGCTTCCCGACGGCCCGACCTACCAGACCACCTTCTTCGTCGACGGTGACAAGTACAAGGGTCCCTTCGCCGACACCGAGGCCGAGCTGAAGAAGCTCTCGGGCTACGAGGCCGGCAACGGCTGGTACGGCGGCGAGGACTACAAGGGCGTCGAGGTCGACGGCAACAAGGTGATCATCAAGCTCGCCCAGCCGTTCCCCGAGCTCGACTACTACGCCTCCTTCCCGGTCTTCTCGCCGATCCCGAAGGCGAAGGACACCGACCCGCTGGCCTATGAGTCGCACCCGATGGCGACCGGTCCGTACAAGTTCGCGTCCTACAAGCCGGGCGCCTCGCTCGAGCTGGTCAAGAACGACCAGTGGGACGCGGCCAGCGACCCCGGCCGGATCCAGGCCGTCGACGGCTTCAGCTTCAAGTTCGCCCAGGACACGGCCAAGCTGGAGAACACCATCAAGGGCGACAAGGGTGCGGCGCAGACCACGCTGACCTACGACAACGTGACCCCGCAGACCTACAAGTCCGTGAAGGAGACGGCTCCGGACAACCTGATCCTCGGCTCCTCGCCGTGCACGTTCATGGTCTTCATGGACCAGAACAAGATCAAGGACAAGTTGGTCCGCGAGGCCATCGGCTGGGCCTACCCCTACCAGGCCGCGTGGAAGGCTGCCGGCGAGATCGTCGGCGTCACCCGTCAGCCGTCGACCGCGATCCTCCCCCCGGGGACCGCTGGTCGCGTCGACTACGAGTACCCCGAGGGCCAGGACGGTCAGACCACCGACCCGGAGAAGGCCAAGGCGCTGCTGAAGGAAGCGGGCGCGGAGGGCTTCGAGCTCAAGTGGTACTACGCCCGTGACGACGAGGAGGCTGTCGCCGTCAAGGACCAGCAGGTCAAGGCCTACGAGGCCGCCGGCTTCAAGGCGACCCCGCTGGCGTCGACCACGGAGACCATCCGTGACGACCGCAGCGACCTGAAGGCTGACATCAACCTGCGCAGCAGCGGCTGGTGCTCCGACTGGCCGTCGGGCGGCTCCTGGTTCCCGGCCCAGTGGGACGGCGACCTCGCCAACACCGAGGGCATGCCGAACCCGGCCAACTTCAAGGAGGCCGACGCTGACGCCAAGCAGGCCGAGATCCTGAAGATGGACCCGGACGAGGTCCCGGGTGCTTGGGGCGAGTTCGACAAGTGGATGCAGGAGACCTACTACCCGGCGGTCACGATCGGGTACGCGGGCAGCGCGTTCATCAAGGGTTCGAAGCTCGGTGGAGTCTTCAACGAGCCGACCAAGGGCATGCCGACCCTGAGCACGATGTACGTCACCAAGTGACGTGACGGTCCGGCGCGGCTCCACGCGCCGGACCGGTTCGGCAACCGGGGTGCCACCCGACTCTCGGGTGGCACCCCCTCCGGGCGAGGAGCCCGTGACACGATCTCTAGAAAGCGAGACCCCTCACCATGCTCGGTTTTGTCGTTCGCAGGCTGATCTCGGCAGTGCTGGTGCTGTTCGCGGTCTCGATCGCGGTGGTGGCGATCTTCACCTACGGTCCGAGCGACCCCGCCAACGCGATGTGCCCCGAGCCGAAGTGCACGGTGGAGCGACAGGACGCGATCCGTGAGGCGCTCAACCTCGATGCGCCGATCCACGTCCAGTACGCCGAGTACATGTCCGGCATCGTCACCGGCCGTGAGATCAACGCCGGCTCGGAGACGTACGACTGTGAGGCTCCCTGCTTCGGGGTGAGCTTCATCTACCGGGTGAACGTCTGGGACGACATCAAGGACCGGATCGGGCCGACGGTGTCGGTGGCGCTCGGCGCGGGCGTGACGATCCTGCTCGTCGGCGTGCCGATCGGGATGTTCGCCGCCAGGCGCAGGGGCACCATGTCCGACAAGGCCGTCATCGGCGCCACGCTGGTGATCGAGTCGATCCCGTACTACCTGTTCGTCCTGCTCGCGTTCCTGTTCCTCGCGGTGGGGCTCGGCCTCTTCCCGCAGAAGGGCTACCACTCCTTCACCGACTCTCCGCTGCAATGGGCGTGGGCTCTGCTGCTGCCCTGGCTCGCGCTGGGGCTGGTCAACTCCTCCAAGTACGCGCGGTTCACCCGAGGATCGATGATCGAGGCGCTCAACCAGGACTACATCCGTACGGCCCGGGCCAAGGGGCTCAAGGAAGGCCGGGTCATCTACACGCACGCCCTGCGGGCCGCGATCGTGCCGATCGTGACGATCTTCGGCATCGACTTCGGCACCCTGCTTACCGGAACGATCTTCACCGAGCTGATCTTCGACATCCCCGGCTTGGGGCTGCGCGCTCTCGAGGCGGTCGGACAGAGCGACCTGCCCGTGATCGAGGCGACGACGTTGATCTCGGCAGCGATCATCATCAGCAGCAACGTGATCGTCGACCTCTTCTACAGCGTCCTGGACCCCCGGGTACGCATCGGCTGACCGAGTGTCGGTCCGCCCCCATAGGCTGGGTGTGTGGAGGGACTCTTCGATATCGCGCAGCCGTCCGGCCCGACCAGAGGCGGGTCGCTGTCTGACAGTGACCGTGCGTCCGCGCCGCTGGCGGTGCGGATGCGGCCGCGTACGCTCGAGGAGCTGGTCGGGCAGAGCTCGCTCAAGGCGGCCGGTTCGCCGCTGCACCAGGTCGTCGAGGGCGGCCAGTCGCTCTCGCTGCTGCTGTGGGGGCCGCCGGGGACCGGGAAGACGACGATCGCGAGCATCGTGAGCAAGTCCACCGACCGGCGCTTCGTGGAGGTCTCCGCCGTCTCGGCTGGGGTCAAGGAGGTGCGGGCGGCGATCGACGCCGCCCGGGCCGAGCTGGTCGCGACCGGCAAGGAGACGGTGCTCTTCGTCGACGAGGTCCACCGGTTCAGCAAGGCGCAGCAGGACGCGCTGTTGCCGGGCGTGGAGAACCGGTGGGTCACCCTGGTCGCGGCCACCACGGAGAACCCCTTCTTCTCGGTGATCTCGCCGCTGCTGTCGCGGTCGCTGCTGCTTCGGCTCGAGTCGCTGACCGACGACGACATCCGGGGCGTACTCATGCGTGCCCTGGAGGACGAGCGGGGCCTCGGCGGCTCGGTGACGATCAGCGACGAGGCGCTCGACCACCTCGTCCGCCTCGCCGGTGGTGACGCGCGCAGGTCCCTGACCTACCTGGAGGCTGCGGCTGGCGCGGTCTCGACAAGCTCGACCACCGATGACAGCGAGATCACCCTCGAGGCGGCCGAGCGGGCCGTGGACCAGGCAGCGGTGCGCTACGACCGCCAGGGCGACCAGCACTACGACGTGGTCAGCGCGTTCATCAAGTCGGTGCGCGGCTCGGACGCGGACGCGGCGCTGCACTACCTGGCGCGGATGATCGAGGCGGGGGAGGACCCCAGGTTCATCGCCCGCCGACTGATGATCCTGGCGTCGGAGGACATCGGTCTGGCCGACTCGACGGCCCTGCAGACCGCGGTCGCCGCCGCGCAGACGGTGCAGCTGATCGGGATGCCCGAGGCCCAGCTCACCCTGGCCCACGCGACGATCGCGCTAGCCGTCGCCCCGAAGTCCAACGCGGTCACCAACTCCATCTTCGCCGCGCGCGCCGACGTCGCCGCCGGGAAGATCGGCAACGTCCCGCCGCACCTGCGCGACGCCCACTACGAGGGAGCGAAGAAGATCGGCCACGGGGAGACCTACAAATATGCCCACGACGAGCCCTTCGGAATCGCGACCCAGCAGTACGCGCCGGATGCGGTGGCCGATGCCGAGTACTACCAGCCGACGACACATGGAGCCGAGGCGGGAGTGAAGGAGCGTTGGGAGAAGATCCGGGACATCGTACGCGGCAGCTGACCGTGTTGGTCTCGACACGCCTTCGCCTGGCGGCTCCGGCGGCTCGACCAGCGAGGCGGGGCTATAGGGTTTGGGGCGATGAACTCGGTTAGCGTGCCCGCCTGGGTCCTGGGAACTGCGGCAGGGGTAGTCGTACTCCTGGCGCTGATCGTCGTGCTGCTTGCGCTCCGGGCGCGTCGCAGCGCCCGGCGCCGGGTCGCGGAGGCCGAGGCCAGCGAGGCGGAGCTGCGCGAGCGGCTCGAGGCGCTGGAGAGGCGGATGACCCGGCCGGAGTCGACGTCTCGGCGACAACGCCGCGAGGAGCGGGCTGCCGAGAAGGAGTACGTGATCACCTCTCTCGGCGAGGACGCGGACGACGACGGCGAGTCTGCTGAGGTGGAGCAGGTGGCGCGGCGTACGTTGACCGCACCGGCGTTCGCGGACGCCGTGTTTCGGGAGACCGTGGTGCACAGCGCCGCGCTGGTGCACGGGGTCCGCCGGGCGCTCTCTCCCGAGGTGCGGTTCAAGATCCGCTACGAGATGCACCGCGAGGTCAAGCGGGCCCGCAAGGACCGCAAGAGCGAGATGCGCGAGGCGCTGCGGGAATACCGGGCGCGGCAGCGCGAGGCAGTTGACGAGGACGACGTGGTCTCGACGAGCTCGACCACCGGAAGGGACAGGCAATGAGGGGCGCGATCTGGTTCGTGGCCGGCGCCGGCGCAGGGGTGTACGCGATGGTCAAGGGGCGGCGGGCCGCGGAGGCCTTCACCGCCGACGGCTTGCGCGACCGCGCTCAGGCGCTCGGGGTCGGCGCGCGGATGTTCCGCGACGAGCTGGCCACCGGCAAAGCCGAGAAGGAGATCGAGCTGCGGGAGTGGATCGAGACGACCGGAGCGAGGTCGGGCGGCGAGCTTGCTCGTCCGCCCGCGCCGAGCGAGGGAGTGACCGCGCGCAGCGCGGAGGCCAGGACTCCGTCCATCGCCTCGGGCTCCGCTTCGGTAGGTGGCCCGAAACAGATTGGCGCCATCGGCGCCGGTCAGCAGACACTTGCCCCAGAGATCGAGCACAGAAACGGGCCGACCGAGGACCCGAGGCTGAACACGGAAGGTAGTACCCCCTGATGGAGTGGTTGAGCACGGCGGAGATCCGCCGCCGTTTCACGGCGCATTTCGCCGAGAACACCGAGATCGGCGAGCACACGGTGGTGCCGTCGGCATCGCTCCTGCTCGACGACCCCAACCTGCTCTTCGTGAACGCAGGCATGGTGCCCTTCAAGCCCTACTTCCTCGGCCAGGCCACGCCCCCCTACGAGCGGGCGACGTCGGTGCAGAAGTGCATCCGTACGCCTGACATCGAGGAGGTCGGCAAGACCACCCGGCACGGCACCTTCTTCGAGATGTGCGGCAACTTCTCCTTCGGCGACTACTTCAAGGAGGGCGCGATCACGCTCGCCTGGGAGCTGATCACCAAGTCGGTCGCAGACGGTGGCTTCGGCTTCGACGAGTCGATCCTCTATCCCTCCGTGCTCAACGGTGACGACGAGGCGGTCGAGCTGTGGAAGAAGATCACCGGCCTGCCCGACGACCGCATCGTGCGGCTGCCCCCGAGCGAGAACTACTGGTCGATGGGCGTGCCCGGACCGGGTGGCCCGTGCTCGGAGATCCTGATCGACCGCGGCCCGGAGTTCGGCGCCGACCGTGACTGGGACGCCGGCGACCGCTACCTGGAGTTCTGGAACCTCGTCTTCATGCAGGACAACGTCGTCGCGGCGCGGTCCAAGTACGACGTCGACATCGACGGGCCGCTCGCGCAGACCGGCATCGACACCGGCATGGGCCTCGAGCGGGTCGCCTACCTGATGCAGGGCAAGGCGAACATGTACGAGACCGACGTGGTCTTCCCCGTCATCGAGAAGGCGATGGAGCTGACCGGGAAGAAGTACGGCGCCGCCTATGATGACGACGTCCGCTTCCGGGTCGTCGCCGACCACGTGCGCTCCTCGCTGATGCTGATCGGCGACGGCGTGACCCCCGGCAACGAGGGCCGCGGCTACGTGCTGCGCCGCCTGATGCGCCGTGCGATCCGCAACATGCGCCTGCTGGGGTACGAGGACCCGGCGATGCCTGAGCTGTTGCCGATCTCCCGCGACAAGATGGGGGAGACCTACACCGACCTGCACACCGGTTGGGACCGCATCAAGCGGGTGGCCGACGCCGAGGAGGAGGCCTTCCGCAAGACCCTCGCGGCCGGCACCCAGATCTTCGATCTGGCCGCGACCGAGGTGAAGTCGAGCGGAGCCACCACGTTCTCCGGCGACAAGGCGTTCCAGCTCCACGACACGTACGGCTTCCCGATCGACCTGACCCTCGAGATGGCCGCCGAGGCGGGCCTCGAGGTCGACGAGCCGGGCTTCCGCGGCCTGATGACCGAGCAGCGCGAGCGGGCCAAGGCCGACGCGCGCGCCAAGAAGGGCCAGCACGCCGACGTGTCGGTCTACCGCGGCATCCTCGACGCCAACGGGCCCACCGACTGGCAGGCCTACACGACACTCGACACCGAGTCGAAGCCGATCGCTCTCCTCAAGGAGGGCAAGCGGGTCGACGTGCTCGGCCCCGAGGAGATCGGTGAGATCGTCCTCGACCGCACCCCGTTCTACGCCGAGTCCGGTGGCCAGTCCGCCGACGCGGGCATCATCGAGTTCGACGGTGGCCGGCTCGAGGTCGTCGACGTGCAGCGGCCGGTCAAGGGCCTGGTCGTGCACCAGGTCCGGGTCGTCGACGGCGAGTTCGCTGCGCGCGGGACTGCCGGTGGCCTGGTGCACGCCCAGGTCGACAAGGAGTGGCGTCTCGGCGCCCGCCAGGCCCACTCCGGCACCCACGTGGTGCACGCGGCGCTGCGCGAGGTGCTCGGGCCGACCGCGCTGCAGTCGGGCTCGTTCAACCGCCCGGGCTACCTGCGCCTCGACTACGGCTGGACCAAGGGCCTGACCCCGGAGCAGATGCACGAGGTCGAAGAGGTCTCCAACAACGCGCTGCGCGCCGACCTGCCGGTCGCCTGGGACTACATGACCCTCCCGCAGGCCAAGGAGTGGGGCGCGATCGCGCTCTTCGGCGAGACCTACGACGACACCAAGGTCCGCGTCGTCGAGATCGGTGGGCCCTGGTCGCGCGAGCTGTGTGGCGGCACCCACGTGGACCACTCCGCCCAGATCGGCACGATCGTGGTCACCTCGGAGGCCTCGGTCGGCTCCGGCAACCGCCGCATCGAGGCATACACAGGCGTCGAGGGCTTCAACTACCTCGCCCGTGAGCGCGACGTCGTCTCCGAGCTCAACCTGCTGCTCAAGTCGAAGTCCGACGACGTCGTCGGCCGGGTCTCCGACCTGATGGAGCGGCTCAAGGCCGCCGAGAAGGAGATCGCCCGGGCGCGTACGGCACAGCTGCTCGCCTCCGGTGGCTCGATCGCGGCCACCGCGGTCGACGTCAACGGCGTCCGGGTCGTCGCCCAGCGGATCCCGGGCGTGGGCGGCGGCGACGCGCGCACGCTCGCCCAGGACGTACGCTCCCGGCTCGGTGACGCGCCGGCGGCCGTCGTGCTCTTCGGTGACGCTGACGGCAAGGTCGCCGTCGTGGCCGCGGTCAACCCCGCGGGTATCGCCAAGGGCGTCAAGGCGGGAGACCTGATCAAGGAGCTCGCGCCGGTCGTCGGCGGCCGCGGTGGCGGCAAGCCCGACTTCGCCCAGGGCGGTGGCACCGAGGTCGGCAAGATCGACGATGCCGTCGCGAAGGTCGCGTCCCTCGTGACGGGAGCTTGATGCGTCACGGCGTACGCCTCGGTCTCGATCCTGGCGACGCCCGGATCGGCGTCGCCAGGAGCGACCCCACGGGGTTCCTGGCGACGCCGCTGGAAACGGTCAAGAAGGGCCGCGGTGACCTCGCGCGGCTGCAGGCGATCGTCGCCGAGATCGCTGAGGAGTCGACGATGCTCGAGGTGGTCGTCGGCCTGCCCAGGTCCCTCAAGGGTGGGGAGAACCCGGCGACTGCTAAGGTCCGGGACTTCGCCGCGTCCCTGGCGCGTCGAGTGGCCCCGGTCCCGGTTCGTCTCATCGACGAACGACTCACCACTGTCTCTGCGGAGGCTATGCTCCGAGATCGAGGTCGCAAGGGCCAGGACCGGCGAGCAGTTGTGGACATGGCCGCTGCGGTCGTGATCCTGCAACACGCATTGGACAGTGAGCGCGCATCGGGGGCCGCGCCCGGAGAGATCGTTGAGGTCGTCAATGAGTGAGCGCTACTACCCCCCGGACCCGCGCGACCCGCGTCGCCCTGGTCAGGGGGCACCTGGTCGCGATCCACGCGGCGGCTACCCGCCACGGCAGCAGCCCCCGCACGATCCTCGACAAGGCCAGCGGCCGGATCCGCGAGACCCCCGGCAGGATCCCCGGGATCCGCGCCGGATGCCGCCGCAGATGCCGGGCCAGATGCCGCCGCAGCAGCCGGGCCAGCCGGGTCGGCCGGGTCGCCGCCCGGGGCCTCGCCCGATGCCCGGCGGCGGGATGCCCCCGCCGGCGTACGGCCAGCAGGAGCCCCCGCCCGGCTACGGCCAGCAGCAGCCTCCGCCCGGTTATGGCCGGCAGGAGCCCCCGCAGCGTCCCGGCGGCTACGGCGAGCCGGGCTATGAGCAGCAGCCGGGCTTCTTCGACGGTGGTGGGCCTTCGGATCACGATCCGTACTTCGACGAGGAGCCGCCCAAGCGCAAGCGCCGCTTCGGTGGCTGCCTGGCGGTGCTGGTGGCGATGGCCGTCGTGGTCGGCGGCTTCTACTTCGTCGGCGACCGTGCCATCGACTACGTCAAGGACATGGTCGCGCCTCCGGCCGACTATGCCGGCCCGGGCACGGACCCGGTCTCGTTCGAGGTGCACGAGGGTGACTCGGTCTCGGCGGTCGGCCGCAACCTGAAGGATGTCGGCGTGGTGAAGTCCGTCGATGCCTTCATCGACGCGGCCAACGAGGAGGCGCTGACCGTGCAGGTCGGCTTCTACCCCTTGAAGAAGGAGATGAAGGCCGCCGACGCCGTCGAGGTCCTCGCCAACCCGGAGAACATCGACACGGTCAACGTCACCATCACTGAAGGATCGCGTGCCAAGGCGATCTACAAGGTGCTCGCCGAGAAGACCGGGAAGAAGCCGGCCGACTACAAGTTGGCCGCCCAGGACACTGAGGCGATCGGGCTGCCCGACTACGCCAAGGGCAACGTCGAGGGCTACCTCTTCCCGGCGACGTACGCCTTCCCGCCCGACGCCACGCCGACCGACATGCTGGCGATGATGATCGACCGGTGGGAGCAGGCGCTCGGAGCCAACGACATCGAGGCGCGTGCCAAGCAGCTCAAGTGCGGCGACGGCAAGGCGTGCACGGCCGAGCAGATCATGACCGTCGCCTCTCTCGTCGAGGCCGAGGGGCGTGGCGAGGACATGGCCAAGATCGCCCAGGTGATCTACAACCGAGTAGAGAACCCCGGCACGGCGGGCCAGGCAGGCTTCCTGCAGATCGATGCGACGGTCAACTATGCGCTCGGGAAGTCTGGAAGCACCGAGCTCGGTGGCGTCGATGTGCAGACCGTCGACTCGCCCTACAACACCTATACCAACAAGGGCTTGCCTCCGGGGCCGATCGGGGCCCCGGGCGACGCCGCGATTCAGGCCGCGCTCAATCCGACTGAAGGTGACTGGTACTACTACGTGACCGTCAACCTGAAGACCGGTGAGACGAAATTCGCCAAGAACTATGACCAGTTCTTGAAGTTCAAGGCCGAGTACAAGGCCTACTGCCGTTCAGCCAAGTCCAAGAGCTGCTGAGGAGAAGACCTGCGTGAAGTGTGCCGTCCTGGGTGATCCGATCGATCACTCGCTCTCCCCGGCCCTCCACAGAGCGGCGTACGCCGAGCTGGAGATGTCCGACTGGTCCTACACGTCCACGCGCGTGCAGGCCGGTGGCCTGGCGACGTACGTCGCCGACCTCGGCGGCGACTGGCCGCCGAGCCGTTGGCGTGGGCTGTCGGTGACGATGCCGCTCAAGCGGGAGGCGTACGAGCTGGCGCGGTCGATCTCGCCGCGGGCGCGGCTCGTGGGGGCGGTCAACACGCTGGTGCGCTCCTCGCACGGCTGGGTGGGGGACAACACCGACCTGCCCGGGGCGGTCGCGGCGATCCGGGAACGTGCCGGTGCGGACTTCTCGTGTGCCTCCGGTGCGATCCTGGGCGCCGGCGCGACGGCGGCGTCGACCGGCCTCGCGCTCGCCGAGCTGGGTGCATCCCGGATCACGCTGCTGGCCCGCAACCCGGGTGCGGCGGGGGAGACGATCGAGATGATCTCGCGTCACCGCAGCAAGCCGGTGGTCTCGGTGCTGCCCATCGACTCTGCGATCGACGGTGTCGACGTGGTCGTCTCCACCGTCCCGGCTAAGGCACAGACTCCTGAGCTCATCGACCGTTGGGCGTCCACCCCGGTCGTCTTCGACGTCGTCTACGACCCGTGGCCCTCGCCGCTGCTCTCGGTGACGCCTGGCGTGGCGATCAGCGGTCTGGATCTACTCGTGCATCAAGCCGTGCTGCAGTTCGAGCTCTTCACCGGCCGCCCCGCGCCGCTGGAGGCCATGCGGGCAGAGGGGGAGAAGGCGCTGGCCAGCAGGGAGTCCAGCATGGAGCCGTCACCGGCATGAGCCCCGGGGCGGTCGTGCTGGTGAGCGCCGCCGTCGCCGCGCTGCTCGCTCTCGGGGTGCCGGCACTGCTTCGCCGTCTCCCCGAACCAGCCGACGACCCGCCCGCGTCGTCCTATGCCGATCTGGCCGGACCGGCGCTGCTCCTTCCGATCGCGGTGAGCGTCTCCGCGGCCGTCGCCGCGCTGCTGGCCTGGCAGGTGGAGCCCTCGCGACTGATGGTCTTCCTGGTTCCGCTCGTGCCGCTGCTGGTGCTGCTGGCGTACGTCGACTGGCGGGTGCAGCGGCTGCCCAAGCAGCCGATCCTGGCCGCCACGGTCGTAGGGCTGCTGGCGGTCGGCTTCGAGTGGCTGTGGGTGCGTGACACCGGAGCCGTCATCGGTGCCGTCGTCGGGCTCGTCCTGGCCCGCTCGGCGTTCTGGCTGCTGTGGCGGCTGATGCCGCATGCGATGGGCTTCGGTGACGTACGGCTCGCAGCGCTCGTCGGCCTCGTCCTCGGCCGTCTCGGGTGGGACGAGCTCGCGGTCGGACTCTGGTCCGGGCTGGCGATCTTCGGTCTGTGGGGCATCGGACGTGCGCTCGCGAGGCGCTCGCGTGAGGCGATGCGCGAGCCCCTGGCGTACGGGCCCTTCATGATCTTGGGGATGGTCCTCGGCGTCCTCGCCGTCTCGGTTTGAGCCCGGGTGCACGGGCTGGTGCGGCCGGGATGAAAGACTGACGTCCATGTTGCGTTGGCTCACTGCGGGCGAGTCCCACGGTCCGTCTCTGACGGCCGTGATGGAGGGTCTGCCTGCCCATGTCCGGATCACCTCTGACGACATCGCTGATGCCCTGGCCCGGCGTCGGCTCGGTTATGGGCGCGGCGCCCGGATGAAGTTCGAGAAGGACCAGGTGCGGATCACCGGCGGCGTACGCCACGGCGAGTCGCAGGGCGGACCGGTCGCGATCGAGATCGGCAACACCGAGTGGCCCAAGTGGGAGACCGTGATGGCCTCCGACCCGGTCGATCCCGAGGTGCTCGCCGGCCAGGCCCGCAACGCGCCGCTGACCCGGCCGCGGCCCGGTCACGCCGACCTGGTCGGGATGCAGAAGTACGACTTCGACGACGCCCGTCCGATCCTGGAGCGAGCCTCGGCCCGTGAGACCGCGGCCCGGGTCGCCCTCGGCGCGGTCGCCTCGGCCTTCCTGGAGCAGACGCTCGGCGCCCGCCTCGTCTCCCACGTCCTGGAGATCGGCGGGGTCCGTACGCCGAGTGTGGAGGTTCCTTCGCCCGAGGACGTGGCGCGCCTCGACGAGGACCCGGTGCGGGTCCTCGACCCCGACGGCTCCAAGCAGATGGTCGCCCGGATCGACCAGGCCCACAAGGACGGCGACACCCTCGGCGGTGTCGTCGAGGTCGTCGTCCACGGCCTGCCGCCGGGCCTCGGCTCGCACGTCCACTGGGACCGACGCCTCGACGCCCGCCTAGCCGGTGCGCTGATGGGCATCCAGGCGATCAAGGGGGTCGAGGTCGGCGACGGGTTCGAGCTCGCCGCGACCCCAGGCTCCCAGGCCCACGACGAGATCGTTCCCTCCGAGGGCGGCATCCGGCGTGCGACCGGGCGCTCCGGTGGCACCGAGGGCGGCATGTCGACCGGCGAGATCCTGCGCGTGCGCGCCGCGATGAAGCCGATCGCGACCGTGCCCCGGGCGCTGCGCACCGTCGACGTCGCGACCGGCGAGTCGACCGTGGCGCACCACCAGCGCTCCGACGTCTGCGCGGTGCCCGCCGCCGGCGTCGTCGCCGAGGCGATGGTCGCGCTCGTCCTGGCCGAGGCCGCGCTGGAGAAGTTCGGCGGCGACTCGGTCGGGGAGACCGCGCGCAACGCCAAGGCCTACCTCGAGAACCTGAGGTACGTGTGATGCCGGCTGTCGTGCTCGTCGGCCCGATGGGCGCGGGCAAGTCGACGGTCGGGGCGCTGCTCGCTTCCCGTCTCGGTGTCGCCCTGCGCGACACCGACGCGGACATCGCGGCCGCTGCCGGCAAGAGCGTCCAGGACATCTTCGTCGACGAGGGCGAGGAGCACTTCCGTACGGTCGAGGCCTCCGCCGTCGCGGCGGCGCTCGCCGAGCACGAGGGTGTCGTCTCCCTCGGCGGCGGCGCCGTCCTGGCCGAGCAGAGCCGGGCCCTGCTGGAGGGCCACACGGTCGTCTACCTGCGTGTCGGCGTCGCGGACGCGGTCAAGCGCGTCGGGCTCGGCTCGGGGCGCCCGCTCCTGCTCGGCAACGTACGCGGGCGGATCAAGGCGCTCCTGGAGGAGCGCGCACCCATCTATGAGTCCGTCGCGACGCTGATCGTCGACACCGACGACCGCACCGCGGCCGACGTAGCCGACGAGATCGCCGCCGCGCTGAGCGGGCAGAACCCCGCCGCGGCGGGAAACCGCAACTGACACGACGGAGCAGACGTTGAACGAGACAGTCATTCGGGTCGAGAGCGCCGCGCCCTACGACGTCGTGGTCGGCTCCGGCCTGGCCACGCGGCTGCAGGGGCTCTTGGGCGAGTCTGTGCAGCGGGTGGCATTCCTCTACGCCGCCGAGCTGGCCGAGCAGGCCGAGCCGGTGGTCCAAGAGCTGCTCGAGCACTATGACGTGCTGGGCCTCGGGCTGCCCAGCGGCGAGGCGCAGAAGACCGTCGCGGTCGCCGCCGACTGCTGGGAGGCGCTGGGGGAGCGGGGCTTCACCCGGTCCGACGCCGTGGTCACCTTCGGCGGCGGCGCGACCACAGACCTCGGCGGCTGGGTCGCGGCCGGCTGGCTGCGTGGAGTGCGCGTCGTGCACATCCCCACCACCGTGCTCGCCATGGTCGACGCCGCGGTCGGCGGCAAGACCGGGGTCAACACCGGCGCCGGCAAGAACCTCGTCGGTGCCTTCCACGAACCGGCCGGCGTGCTGTGCGATCTCGGCCTGCTCGCGACCCTGCCGGATGCGGACCTTGTCGCCGGGCTCGGCGAGGTCGTCAAGTGCGGCTTCATCGCCGACCCGGAGATCCTGCGGCTCGTCGAGGAGACAGACAAGATCACCGCCGACTCGCCGGTCCTGGCCGAGCTGGTCGAGCGCGCCATCCGGGTCAAGACCGAGGTCGTCGCCGCCGACCTGAAGGAGACCGGCGGCACCGACGGCCACCCGGGACGCGAGACGCTCAACTACGGCCACACCCTCGCCCACGCCCTCGAGAAGCACTCCGGCTACTCGATCCGCCACGGTGACGCGGTCGCCGTCGGCTGCGTGTACGCCGCCGAGCTCGCTCGCCTCGCCGGCGTCCTCTCCGACGACGTCGCCGCACGGCACGCGCCGACCTTCGCAAAGGTCGGCCTCCCGACCACCGTCAAGGAGTTGGGCGTCGAGGCCGGCTTCGACGACCTCATCGGCGCCATGCGGGTCGACAAGAAGGCCCGCGGCTCCGTCCTCCGCTTCCTCGTCCTCCACGATCTGGCCACGCCCCGCATCCTCACCGGTCCGTCGGAGGAGCAGCTGCGGGAGGCGTACGGGGTCGTCGGTGGATGAGGCTGGCGCGACAGTGCCGGTTTGCTCGCTATGACGGTGGGTCCGACTTTGTGAACGATTCACAAGGTCGGACCCTCTGTCATAGCGCTCGAGAATGAGCCAATCGGCGATCTGGCGCCACAAGCGAATCCGTGGCGATAGGTTGCGGGGATGCGGACGTATGAGGAACTCAGATGGATCTGGGTCATCAATATCTACGTCCGTCCGTTCTACCTGTGGGCCGAGTGGCTTCCCCACGACTGGGCGATGGCTCGTCGCGTTGCGCGCGCGGGCAGACGAGTCAAGGTCAGTGATGTGCGACGAATGCTCCAAGGAACCTGGCGTGAGAGCTCCGTCGCGGCCTGGTACTGCCTGCGATTCCCTCCCGAATTGGTGGTGAGCGATCTGGAGGTCGCACTGGGGCATGCGAACTCATCGAAGAACGCGCACACCCTCGCTGCCGCCGCTGTGGCACTCCTGGGCCCGCGTGCGTTGACGATGCTGGAGTCGGCGCCGTGCTTGGAAGACCCTGAGGCGATGAGAGACGACGGAGCGGGAGTGATTTCTGCTGCTATCGAAGAGGTCGGCGGCACGCCACCGATCGCCGTCGATCATGTCTACCGTGCCTGGTTCCAAACCCTGCTTCGGGCATCACGAGATCTGCAGGTTGCGTACCGAGGTGCTCGCACAACCTAGGAGGGCTGGAGCCGGGTACAGGGTCCGAGCCCTCCGTCATGCCCCAGAGCGTACGCGCGTAGACGTGGGAGTCCCGAGGGCACCAGGTGACCTCAGGACTCCCACGTCTCGGCTCACAGACCCATGTCCTTGGCGATGATCAGCTTCATGACCTCGGAGGTGCCGCCGTAGATGCGGTTGACGCGGTTGTCGGCGTAGAGGCGGGCGATGGGGTACTCGTTCATGTAGCCGTAGCCGCCGTGGAGCTGCAGGCAGCGGTCTACTACGCGGTGGGCGACCTCGGTGCAGAACAGCTTGGCCGAGGCGGCCTCGGCGGCGGTCAGGGTGCCGGCGTCCTCGGCCTCGATGGCCCGGTCGACCACGGCCTCGGCGGCGTCGACCTCGGCCTTGCACGCGGCCAGCTCGAACTTGGTGTTCTGGAAGGAGGCGACGGCGGTGCCGAAGACCTTGCGCTCGGCGACGTACTTCTTGGCGAACTCGATCGCGGCCGCGGCCTGCGCGTAGGCGCCGACGGCGATGCCGAGGCGCTCGACCGGGAGGTTCTGGCCGAGGTAGGAGAAGCCCTTGCCGACCTCGCCGAGGACGTCCTCGACCGGGACCTGCACGTCGGTGAAGGAGAGCTCGGCGGTGTCGGAGACCTTGAGCCCGAGCTTGTCGAGCTTGCGGCCCACCTCGTAGCCCGGCAGCGACGTGTCGACGGCGAGCAGGGTGATCCCGGCGCGGCGGTCCTCGGGGGTCGCCGGCGCAGTGCGGGCGCAGACGATCACGCGGTCGGCGTTCACGCCGCCGGTGATGAAGGTCTTCGCGCCGTTGAGGACGTAGTGCTTGCCGTCCTCGGTGAGCTTGGCGTTGGTCGTCATCCCGGCGAGGTCGGAGCCGGTGCCCGGCTCGGTCATCGCGATCGCCCACATCTCGGACCCGGCGACGAAGCCGGGCATCCAGCGCTCCATCTGCTCCTTGGTGCCGAGGTTGAGGAGATAGGGCAGGCACAGCCCGACGTGGACGGACGAACCGCCGAAGGAGACACCGGCGCGGGAGAGCTCCTCGGTCATCACGGCGGAGTACTTGAACGACGCGATCCCGGCGCCGCCGTACTCCTCGGGCACCTGGATGCCCCACACGCCGAGCTCACCGAGCTTGAGGTAGAAGTCGTGGGGGACGATCCCCGCCTCGTACCACTCGTCGTAGACCGGGGTGACCTCCTTCTCGATGAACGAGCGGATGGTCTCGCGGAAGGACTGGTGGTCCTCGGTGTAGATCGTGCGGCGCATGGATCCTTGCTTTCTTCTAGGGGGCGCTGGTTGTCGTTCGATAGGTCAGGGGCGGGCGCCGACGACGCGGAGTGCGAGGTCGGCGTAGAAGTCGGCGAGGGACTCAGGGGTCCAGGAGCCGTCGTCGCGGTACCACCGGGCCAGGTCGATGCCGAGCGAGAGCAGCGCGGTGGCGGCCTTGGCCGGGTCAGGGGTGTCGAAGTCGCCGCTGCGTACGCCTTCCTCGACGATCTCGCGCATGACGGTGTCGATGGCGCGGCGCAGGGCCGCGATCTCGCGCAGGTGCTCGTCGGTCAGCGCCGCGAGCTCGTAGTTGATGACCCGCGCTGTCGTGTGGGAGCGCGCGTGGAAGAGGACATAGGTGCGTACGGCCGCGGCAACCCGCTCGGCGGGCGTGGCGTCGGCACGGGCCGCGTCGGTGACCGCCTCGAGGATCACCTCGTGTCCACGCACCGCGATCGCGTGCAGGAGCTCCTCCTTGGAGCGGTGGTGCACGTAGACCGCCGCCGGGCTCAGCCCGGCTGCGGTGGCGATGTCGCGGGTGCTGGTGCCGTGGAAACCCTTGGCGGAGAAGGCCTGGACCGCCGCGTCGAGCAGACGGGCACGGCTGCGATCTCCGCGTGCCTGGGTGCTGGTGCGGACCTCGTTCATTGGCCGTCCTCGTGTCGGAGTCTCCGGGTGTCACTTTCCAGTGTCGCACAATATAAGTGAGCGCTTAGATTCGGATCGCCGTCACGCGCCGAGACGAGCCAAAAGTTGTGACGTGGCCGTGACAGGATGACCGAGTGAGCAAGAAGCTGCAGCCGGTCCTGGTCCTCAACGGCCCCAACCTCGGACGTCTCGGGAAGCGTCAGCCCGAGATCTACGGACACACCACCCACGACGAGCTCGCCGCGATGTGCGTCGACTGGGGTCATGCACTCGGCTTCGCCGCGGACGTACGTCAGACCAACCACGAGGGTGACATGGTCGACTGGCTCAACGACGCGGCCGACAAGGAGATCCCGGTCGTGCTCAATGCCGCCGCCTGGACCCACTACTCCTACGCCATCTACGACGCCTGCGCGCAGCTGACCGCTCCGCTGGTCGAGGTGCACATCTCCGACCCGTCCCAGCGCCCCGAGGTCTTCCGGCACACCAGCGTCGTCACCGAGCACGCGGTGGCGGTCGTGGCGGGCAAGGGCATCGACGGCTATCGCGAGGCGCTCGAGGTGATCGCCGCGAAGATCGGCCGTGCGTGAACGAGCGCCAGCGTGACGGATTGTGTCGGCGTGCGTCTCGTTGACTAGGATTCCCTCTGGCCCTCAGGGCCCTGCGAACCCAGGAACATTGACAACCAGGCCTGCACCGCTGCAGGACGACAGAGACGAAGGCTGACGGACGGTTATGGCGACGACGAACGACCTCAAGAACGGCATGGTGCTGAAGCTCGAGGGCCAGCTCTGGCAGGTGGTCGAGTTCCAGCACGTGAAGCCCGGCAAGGGTCCGGCCTTCGTCCGCACCAAGATGAAGAACGTCGAGTCGGGCAAGAACGTCGACAAGACCTTCAACGCCGGCACCAAGGTCGAGACCGCCACGGTCGACCGCCGCTCGTTCCAGTACCTCTACAACGACGGCACCAACTTCGTCTTCATGGACGTCGCCGACTTCGACCAGGTCGAGGTCACCCCGGAGATCATCGGCGACGGCGCCGGCTTCCTCCTGGAGAACCAGGAGGTCATCCTGGCCACCAACGAGGGTCGCGTCCTCTTCGTCGAGCTCCCGCCGTCGGTCGAGCTCGTCATCTCCTACACCGAACCCGGCGTCATGGGTGACTCGGCCACCGGTCGCACCAAGCCGGCCACCCTCGAGACCGGCGCCGAGATCCAGGTGCCGCTCTTCATCGAGCAGGGCGAGAAGATCAAGGTCGACACCCGCGACGGTGGCTCCTACCTCTCCCGCGTCAAGGGCTGACCTGTGGCTCACGTCGCGACCGCACGGTCCAAGGCCCGCAAGCGGGCCCTTGACCTGCTCTTCGCCGCCGAGGCTCGGGGTCTCTCCGCCGGCGACCTGCTCGACCAGCAGATCGGCGATGGCCACGTTCCCAACAACCCGTTCACGGTCAAGCTCGTCCGTGGTGTGGTCGCCGAGGCCGAGCGGATCGACGCGCTGATCTCCGGCCACGCCCACGACTGGACGCTGACCCGGATGCCTGCGGTCGACCGCAATGTCCTGCGCATCGGTGTCTGGGAGCTTCTCGACGGCGATGTCGCTGCTGAGGTCGCGATCAGCGAGGCGACCGCCCTGGTGACCGAGCTCTCGACGGACGACTCGCCGTCCTTCGTCAACGGCGTGCTCGCCGCGGTCGCGAAGGACCTCCCCAAGGCCTGATCAGCACGAGACGTACGCCTGTCCTGGTCCGTTCCGGGCAGGCGTGCCGTCATTTCAGGGAGCGGCACGACGCGTCTGTTTTCCGGTTATCGACGATTGCTTCGGTCGGGACCGTATGTTTGGACTCAAGGCTGAGATGGGCCGCCAACCAGACCCGTATTTCGGAGAGCGCATGACGCAGGAGAACAACCCCTATGACGAGCCGGACTCGCGCACCCGGCCGACCGGCGCACCCTCACACTGGGTGACACCGCCTCCGCCGGGCTCGGCGGGACAGCCGCCGCAGCCGGACCCCAGCGGGCCGCGCACCAACCCCAACGCCCAGCCCTATCCTCATGTCGACCCGAGTCAGGAGGCGACTCGCATCACCAACCCACAGGTCACCTCGACGCCCGCTCCGCCCGCCCCGCCGGCCGCGCCCGCTCCATCTGGTGCAGTGCCGCCGCCCCCGGGCGCCCACGGGCAGGAGGTCCCCACCGCGACCGACTTCCTCGACAGGCGCGCCGAGTCTGCCGGGTTCGGCCCCGCGACGTGGGGCTGGCGAGGTGCGGTCCGGAAGATGTCCGGTGGGCTGATCAGCCCGAGGATGAGCGCCGCCGAGGTCGCTTTCGAGCAGGACCGGGCGATGATCCAGCGCGACTTCGACGGACCTCGCACCATCTGCTTCATCAACCCCAAGGGCGGCGCCGCCAAGACCACCGGCGTGCTCGCCGCGGGCTACACCTTCGGCACCGTGCGCGGTGGCGGGATCGTGGCCTGGGACAACAACGAGACCCGCGGCACTCTCGGCATCCGTGGCATGCGGAGCACCCACCGCAACACCACCCGCGAGCTGCTCGACAACCTGGCCGCGTTCAACAACGTCTACCAGTCCCGCATCGGCGACCTGGGTGCCTTCGTACGCTCCCAGGGCGATGCCCACTTCGACGTGCTCGCCTCCGACGAGCGTCCTGATGTCACCGGTCAGATCCACGCCGACGACTTCGGGCAGGTCCACCAGCTGCTGGAGCGCTTCTACAAGGTGATCCTGGTCGACACCGGCAACAACATGCGCGCCGAGAACTGGCTGGCTGCCGCCGACACCGCCGACCTGCTGGTGGTGACCTCGACGGTGCGCGAGGACACCGGCTACAGCGGACTGTGGATGCTCGACGCGCTCCAGGAGTCCGGCTACGCCGACCTCAAGCTGAAGACGATCACCGTGCTCTCCGACCCGTCCCCGAAGGTCGACACCAACCTGGCCCGCGACCTCACCGAGGTCTACCAGCAGCGCACCAGGGGGGTCTACCGGGTGCCGTTCGACCCGGTGCTCGTCGCCGGGTCCACGGTGCAGTACTCGCAGCTCTCGGAGGAGACCAAGATGTCGTGGCTGAAGGCCTGCGCTGGGATGGCGCACGCGCTGTAGCTCTTGGGATCGCTCCGCGATCCGCGCGCGGCCGACGAGTGGGAGGGGACGGTAGCGTCTTCCCTATGCGTGCAGTGGTCTTCTCCGAGAACGGTCCCTCCTCCGCCATGCGTCTGACCGAGCGGCCGGTGCCGAAGCCCGGTCCGGGGGAGGTCCTGGTCAAGCTGGTGCGGGCGGGGGTCAACCCGACCGACTGGAAGCTGCGCGCCGGTCTGAGCGGGACGCTCAGCACTCCGGAGGCGACCCCTGGCCAGGACGGCGCGGGCGTCGTCGAGGAGATCGGCGAGGGGGTGAGCACCCACGTCGTCGGGCAGCAGGTCTGGCTCTTCATGGCCCAGCACGGGCAGGCGTGGGGGACGGCCGCTGAGTACGTCGCCGTGCCCGCCCACAAGGCGGTTGAGCTGCCCGCGGGCGCGTCCTTCGACCTCGGCGCCTCGCTCGGGGTCCCGGCGATGACCGCCCATCGGGCGCTCACCTCAGGAGCGGTGGAGAGAGTGGCTCCGGGGTCGTTCAGCGGGCTCACCATCCTGGTCCACGGGGGCGCCGGAGCCGTCGGGAACGCCGCGATCCAGCTGGCCGTGTGGGCGGGGGCGACGGTGATCACCACGATCAGCTCCGCGGAGAAGGCCGCGCTGGCGAAGGCCGCCGGGGCGCACCACATCGTGAACTACCGTGAAGCGGGTCTCGACAAGCTCGACCACCTAGGGAAGGCGATCCGGGAGATCGCGCCCGACGGCGTCGACCAGATCGTCGAGGTCGCCCCTGCGGTCAACAACGACGTGGACCGAGCCGTCATCGCCAACCGCGGCACGATCGCCATCTACGCCAACAACGGCGGCGACGAGCTCACGATGCCCTTGCGGGCGACCTTCTCGCTCAACCTGCGCTACCAGTTCATCCAGCTCTACGGGGTCGAGGAGACGCAGATCCGGGCCGCGGCCGACGATGTCACCGCCGCCGTGGCGGCAGGGGCGCTGCAGGTGGGTCCGGAGGCCGGCGTACCTCTTCACCACTACCGGCTCGAGGAGACCGCCGCCGCTCACGACGCGGTCGAGGCCGGCGCCGTCGGGAAAGTGCTGATCGACCTGGAGTGAGGATAGTGTGGGCGCGATCCTTTAACGAGCCGTCCTGTGAGGCGGAGAAGGAGACCTGACCTTGTCTGATCCTGCCCCTGAGCGTGTGTCCGAGCCGTCCGCCGACGGTCGTGTCGTGCTCGATGCCCGTGACATCTCCCGGGCGCTGACCCGGATCTCCCACGAGATCCTGGAGCGCAACCGCGATGCGGAGGATCTGGTCCTCCTCGGTCTGCACACCCGCGGTGTGCCGTTGGCGCGGCGGATCGCCGCGCGGATCGAGGCCGCCGAGGGCCATCCGGTGGCCCACGGTGCGCTCGACGTGACGATGTACCGCGACGACCTGCGCACCCACCCGACCCGGGCCCCGCATCACACCGAGATCCCACCCGTCGGCATCGACGGCAAGACCGTCGTGCTGGTCGACGACGTGCTCTTCTCGGGCCGCACCGTCCGCGCCGCGCTCGACGCGCTGGCCGACTACGGCCGTCCCGCCGTCGTACGTCTGGCTGTTCTCGTCGACCGCGGCCACCGGCAGCTGCCCATCCGGGCCGACCATGTCGGCAAGAACCTCCCCACGGCGCGCTCCGAGCGGGTCGGGCTGAGCCTGGAGGAGACCGACGGCATCGACGAGGTACGCATCGTCGAGCTCGAGGGGGTGACGACGGCATGACCCGCCATCTGCTTTCCATCGACGACGTGAACGCTGAGGAGATCCAGCAGCTCTTCGCGACCGCCGCCGAGATGCACGACGTCCAGAAGCGCGAGGTCAAGAAGCTCCCGGCGCTGCGCGGTCGGACCGTGATCAACCTGTTCTTCGAGGACTCCACCCGCACGCGGTCCTCCTTCGAGATCGCCGGAAAGTGGCTCTCGGCCGACGTGATCAACCTGTCGGCGAAGGGCTCCTCGGCCTCCAAGGGCGAGTCGTTGCGCGACACCGTGCTGACCGTGACCGCGATGGGGGTCGACGGTCTGGTGATGCGTCACTCGGCCTCCGGCGCCGCCCACCAGGTCGCGGGCTGGCTCGACATCCCGGTGATCAACGCCGGCGACGGGATGCACGAGCACCCGACGCAGGCTCTGCTCGACGGCTACACGCTCCAGCGTCAGCTCGGCGGGCCCGGCTCGCTCGAGGGCAAGCGGGTCGCGATCGTCGGCGACCTGACCCACTCGCGGGTGTTCCGGTCCAACGTGAAGTCGTTGACCAAGCTCGGGGCGTCCGTGGTCGCCGTGGCCCCGCCCACGCTGATGCCCTCGGGCGTGACCGACTGGGCCAAGGCCGACGGGTTCGCCACCTCCTACGACCTGGACGACGTGCTGCCGGAGGCCGACGCGGTGATGATGCTGCGCGTCCAGCGGGAGCGGATGAGCGGTGGTTTCTTCCCGACCTCGCGGGAGTACACGGTCGGCTACGGGCTCACCCGTCAGCGCCTGGGCATGCTGCGCGACGGCGCACCGATCCTGCACCCGGGGCCGATGAACCGCGGCCTGGAGATCTCTCCCGAGGCCGCCGACGCCGCCTCCTCACGGATCCTCGACCAGGTCTCGGCCGGGGTTGCGATCCGGATGTCCGTCCTCTACCACCTGCTTGCCGGCGAGGAGTCCGCATGAGTCTGTTGATCAAGGGTGCCTCCGTCCTCGGGGCCGAGCCGACCGATGTGTACGTCGAGGGGGGAGTGATCCGGGAGATCGGCTCGCTCTCGGCGGATGCCGCCGACGAGGTGGTCGACGCTGCGGGCCTCGTCCTCCTCCCCGGGCTGGTCGATCTGCACACCCACCTGCGCCAGCCGGGCCGAGAGGACGCGGAGACGGTGGCCTCGGGCGCCGCGGCGGCCGCCGCCGGTGGCTACACGGCGGTGCTCGCGATGGCCAACACCTCGCCGGTCACCGACACGGCCGAGGCCGCGGTCTCGGTGTGGGAGCTCGGTCGCGAGGCGGGGCTGGCCGACGTCTTCCCGGTTGGCGCGGTGACCAAGGGCCTGGCCGGCGAGGAGCTCGCCGAACTGTCCCTGATGAACTGCTCCCGGGCCGGCGTCAAAGTCTTCTCCGACGACGGCCGCTGCGTCTCGGACCCGCGGGTGATGCGGCGGGCGCTGGAGTACGTCAAGGCGTTCGGCGGCGTGATCTCCCAGCACTCCCAGGATCCTTCGCTCGCGCCGTACGGCTCGGCCTGCTGCCACGAGGGAGAGCTCTCCGGGCGGCTCGGTCTTCCCGGTTGGCCGGGCGTCGCCGAAGAGGTCATCGTCGCCCGGGACGTGATGCTCGCGCGTCACACCGGCTCGCGTGTCCACGTCGCCCACGCCTCCACCGCCGGCACCGTCGAGGTGCTCCGCTGGGCGAAGGCCCAGGCGGAGAAGGACGGCAGCTGGGCGGTCACCGCGGAGGTCACCCCGCACCACCTGCTGCTGACCACCGACCTGCTCGCCGGCTACGACCCGACCTTCAAGGTCAACCCGCCGCTGCGTCCGGCCGAGGACGTCGAGGCGCTGCGCGCGGCGCTGGCAGACGGCACCATCGACGCGGTCGCCACCGACCACGCTCCGCACGCGCGTCAGGACAAGGAGCACGCCTTCGTCGACGCCGCGTTCGGGATGCTCGGGCTCGAGGAGGCGCTCTCGGTCGTCTCGACCGTGATGGTCGCCTCCGGGCTGCTGGACTGGTCCGGCGTCGCCCGGGTCATGTCCACGACCCCGGCCCGGATCGCAGGTCTCGAGGGTCATGGCCGCCCGATCGCGATCGGCGAGCCGGCCAACCTGACGCTGCTCGACCCGGCTGCGACCTACGTCGTGGACCGGGATCGGTCCTTGTCTCTCTCGCGCAACAACCCGTGGCACGACCGCAAGCTCACCGGCCGCGTCGTATCCACCTTCCTGCGTGGGAAGAAGACCTACGGCGAGTAACCCTCGGCCGTGGGCGGCGGGTCTTGGGTTTGCGAACGAATTTTCGTTCGTACGGCGACGAGGCGTCCGACCCTGAGCATGACGCGAAGGGAACTCGGCTGATTCTCGGTCCGCTGCCGCGGCGAGTCCTGGGTGGGCGAACGAATTTTCGTTCGCCCTGCAGCAGGATGTGCCGGTGCAGTCGGCGCGGGCTGTGGCACCAGGTATGGCTAGGCTCCACAGCCATGACCGATGTCTTCTCCGACAGGCTCGAGCAGTGGCGCGCCTACACCGAGACCCCCTGGGCCCGCATCCGCTACACCGTGGTCGAGGAGATCCTCGCGCGCCAGTGTGCCGAGCTGGCCGCGAAGCAGGGTGAGCGGCTGAGGGTCCTCGACGTCGGCGGTGGTGACGGCATGGACTCGCTTCCCCTCGCCCTGGCCGGCCGACGCCGGCGACGTACGCCGATTGGCGACCGCGGTCCGGCCCGGTGGCCGGCTGTCGGTGATGGTCCCCAACCCGGCGAGCATGGTGCTGCGTCAGCTGGTCACGGACGGGCCCGAGGCCGCGCTCACCGAACTGCGCGCCGACACCAAGCACGCCGTGACCTTCGACCATGACGTACGCAAGGTCTCGACGTCCGACCTCGAGGCCGACCTCGCCGCCGCAGGACTTCGCCTGACCGGCCGCTTCGGCACCCGGATCGCCAACGACCTCCTCACCGACAACGAGGCCAAGAACGATCCCGCCTACTTCGACACGCTCCTCGAGCTCGAGCGTGCGCTTTGCGACCAGGAGCCCTTCGTACGCATCGCCGGGATGTGCCAGCTCGTCGCGGAGCGGCCGGGTTAGGGATCCAGCTCGGCTGAAATCGGTTGGACGGCGCTGTCGCCGTCCGCGTACGCTTGTCGCATCATGAAGATCTCGCGCTGACCGCGACCCGCGCCTGAGGCAGCTGCCCGGTGGGTCGTCCTTGAACCCGAAGGCAGCGCTCTCATGTCATCTTCCGTCATCTCCGGACCGATCCTCGTCCGCGACCTGTCCGTCTCCTTCCGCAACGGTTCCGTCCTCACCGGGATCGACCTGACTGTCTCTCCCGGGGAGCGGATAGCGCTCGTGGGGGAGAACGGCGCCGGCAAGTCCACGTTGCTCCGCGCCATCGCAGACTCACCCTCCAGTCCGGCACTGCCACGCACCGCCCAGCCCAGCGGCACGGTCGAGGCGCCCGAGGACCTTGTCTGGCTGCCGCAGGAACCGCCGTTCCGGGACGCGGCGAGCATCGAGGACGTACTCGCCACGACGCTGCACCCGCTCCGCGAGGCTGTCGCCACGGTGGAGACGCTCGCCGACCGGCTCGACGATCCCGAGGTCGCCGAGGCCTATGCGAGAGCGCTCGACTTCGCGGTCGCGCACGACGCGTGGGACGCCGACCGGCGGGCCATCCTGGCCGCGGAGCGCCTCGGGCTGAGCGGGCTCGACCGGCACCGGCCGATCAGCACGCTGTCGGGCGGTCAGCGCACCAGGCTCGCGCTCGCGACCGCGATCACCCGCCGGCCGGACGCACTGTTGCTCGACGAGCCGACCAACCACCTCGACGACGAGGCGGTCTCGGTACTGGGGGAGTTCCTGCGTGAGCTGCCCGGCGCGGTGCTGATGGCCTCCCACGACCGTGTGTTCCTCGACGAGGTCGCCACCGGGCTGTTCGATCTCGATCCGACGGCCTTCGGCACCGACGGTGCCGGCGGTCGTCTCTTCGGCGGTGGCTGGACTGCCTACGAGGAGGCACGCAAGGCCGCGCGCGAGCGGTGGGAGCAGACGTACGCAGAGCAGCAGGACGAGATCAAGCGACTCCGCTCCGCGACCAAGATCGGCAACGACGCCATCGCTCACAACCGCGGGCCGACCGACAACGACAAGTTCATCTACAAGTTCAAGGGCAGCAACGTCGAGCGGACCGTCGCACGTCGCAAGAAGGACGCCAACCGGCGTCTGGAGGAGGCTGAGGAGGCGCAGGTGCGCAAGCCGCCGGCACCCCTGCGGCTCAACGCGGCGCTGTCGGCTGCCCGTGCCAGCGGCCGGATGGTCGTCGTCCGCGACCTGGTCGTCGAGAGTCGGGTCAGGCTGCCGGGCCTGGACGTAATGGCGGGGCAGCACCTGCTGGTCACCGGCCCCAACGGCAGCGGCAAGTCCACGCTGCTCGGGGTGCTCTCCGGTCGCGTCAAACCGACGTCGGGGCAGGTCCAGGTCAGCGCCCAGCACATCGAGGAGCTCACCCAGGACCCTGAGTTCGGAAACCTGCGGCGCAAGGTCGACGACGTCTACCGGGAGACGGTCGGGGAGGTGTTGGCGACCCAGGTGCCGCTACGTGACCTGGGCCTGGTGCATCCGCGCGACCTCAACCGACCGGTCGGCGCGCTCAGCGTCGGCCAGCGGCGTCGGCTCGACCTGGCGATCGCCATCGCCACCGGCCCGGACCTGCTGCTTCTCGACGAGCCCACCAACCACATCTCGCTCAACCTGGCGGGCGAGATGGAAGAGGCGATCGGGGTCACGCCAGGCACCATCGTCGTCGCCTCCCACGACCGTTGGCTGCGCCGCCGTTGGTCGGGTCCGGAGCACCGGTTCGAGCTCTGACGGGCCAGTTGCGGGCGAACGCCTGTGGATGAGCCGAGTTATCCACAGACGAGCAGATCCTCGTTGTCCCCGGACGCCACCCGTGGTGCGGTGGACCCATGACCGACAAGACTCCGTACGCTCCAGTCCTCCGCACCCAGGCCGATGTCGAAGCCGCCTGGCGACATCTGATCAACCCGCTCGGCTGGCCCGAGCCACGCCTGTGGTTCATGTTCGTCGGCGCCGACGGCGTCCCGTTCCCACAACTCAGCCAGATCGAGGACATGCCCGCCGAGATCGGACCGGACGGCGCTGAGAGCGTCGCGACGGTGATGAGTCATCTGGTGACCGACATGGGCTTCGAACGGGTGGAGTTCCTGCTGTGCCGACCCGACGACGGCCCGCCGAGTCCGACCGACCAGAAGAACGCGGCCGATCTCTACGAAGCATGTCGAGCTGCCGCAGTCCCGATCGGAGTGATCCACCTCGCGACCGACAGGGACTTCTGGCCGATCCCAGCGGACGCGGTCGGCCAGAGGGCCGCCTGAGGCGGACCTAGAACTCCAGCGTGATCTTCGTGTCGCCGAGCTCACGCTCGACGATGCGGTCGAACACGACGGCGGCCCCCTCGCGCTCGACCAGGTCGCGCAGCGCGTGGTCGATGGCAGCCTGGTTGGTCGTCGTCCCGGCAACCTTCCTCGCCTCGGCCAACAACTCCTCATCGATGCTGATCGACGTCTCGGTCATGGCGTACCCCCGCACGGAAAGCTGGATGAAACAGCGAAACGCTAGCGGCGCCCACCGTGCAACGCAATGACCTGCGACGACCGTCACATCGTGTCGCACTCACCTGGGATCGGGGGCGAAGCCGGATGTCGGAGTCAGATGTCGGCGGTCGCCTCCTGCTGGGGGACCACCGCAAGTCGGGTCTCTGGCTGCCGTCAGGTAGTCACGTCGAGCCACCGTCCGGACACGCACACCGATGTCAGCCTCTGGTTCGTCCTCGCCCACGATCGCCATGACCCGTTGGAGCCGGACGAGCGGGAGTACGCCGGGGTGCGCTGGTGGACACCGGCAGAGATCCGCGCCGCCGATCCGGGACTGTTCGACCCCCATATGGGCCGGATGCTCGACAAGCTGAAGACCCTCGGCGCCTGAGCCTCAATCCGAGCCGCTCAGCTCCTGCTGGAGTCGTTCGACGCTCCACCGTCTGGGAACACCGGTGGGCGGGACATCACGCACATGCCAGGATGGACCGGAGCCGACTGAGATGGGTCGGCCGAAGTTTTCAGAGGGTGGAGATGACGGACGCAGCGTGGTACCCGGACCCGACCGGTCAGGCCGAGCTTCGCTACTACGACGGGAGCCAGTGGACCGAGCACGTGTCCACGGGCGGGCAGCAGTCGACGGCGCCCCTGACGCCACCTCAGGCCAACGTCGAGCAGGAGGCCCCGACGCAGGTCGGCTCGGCGCAGCCCATGCACGGTGACGGCGCCCAGGCACAGGTCGCCGCGACCCAATACGGGCAGCAGCCGGCCCAGGTCCAGCAGCCCACGGGCGACCCGTTCGCGGGGATCTCCGGCGACCTGGTCGACGGCCGTTTCGCCGAGATCGAGGGCAGTGGCGCGGTGCTGCAGAACAAGCGGCTCCTGCGCGTACGCGTCGGGGAGCCGTTCCAGGCACGCCAGGGCTCGATGGTGGCCTACCAGGGCAACGTGCAGTTCAAGTACCAGGGCGGCGGCCTCGGGAAGTTCCTCAAGAAGGCTGTGACCGGCGAGGGCCTCAGCCTGATGGGCGTCGAGGGGCAGGGCGATGTCTTCCTGGCCGACGCGGCCAAGGAGGTCCACATCCTCCAGTTGAACAACTCCGGGATCTCGATCAACGGTGACCACGTGCTCGCCTTCTCCGGCGGCCTGCAGTGGAGCATCGAACGGGTCCAGGGCGCCGGCATGCTCACCGGCGGCCTCTTCAACACCATCCTGCGCGGCACCGGCTGGATCGCGGTCACCACCGACGGTGACCCGGTCGTCCTCAACGCCGCCGAGGCGCCGACCTTCACCGACACCAACGCCGTGGTCGGCTGGTCGCTCGGTCTGCAGACCAGCCTGCAGAAGTCGTTCACCGCCGGCGCGCTCATCGGCCGCGGCAGCGGCGAGGCGTTCCAGGTCGCCTTCCACGGCGCCGGCTTCGTCATCGTGCAGCCGTCCGAGGGCGGGGTCGTCCCGCCCCACTCCCACAGCTGAGTCCGACCCGGACGGGCCGACTGCCGCGTACGTCACACCGGTGACGTACGCGGCGGACGCCAACTGCCGTCAACCGGCATCTGCTTGATACTGTCACCAGCAACTGACCGACATCCTTTAAGCACCGTCCTGTGAGGCGGAGAAGGAGGTACGGCGTGCCGCTGCATGCCCACAAAGAAGCAATCCTCGTACTCGAGGATGGTCGAACGTTCCGGGGAGAGTCGTTCGGCGCCGAGGGGGAGACCTTCGGTGAGGCGGTCTTCTCCACCGGTATGACGGGCTATCAGGAGACGCTGACCGACCCGAGCTACCACCAGCAGGTGGTCGTGATGACCGCGCCGCACGTCGGCAACACCGGCGTGAACGACGAGGATCCGGAGTCGCGCAGGATCTGGGTGGCCGGGTACGTCGTCCGCGACCCTGCCCGGGTCTCCTCCAACTGGCGCGCCCAGCGCAGCCTCGACGACGACCTCCGTGACCAGTCCGTGGTCGGCATCAGTGGGGTCGACACCCGCGCGCTGACCCGCCACCTGCGTGAGCGCGGGGCGATGCGCGTCGGGATCTCGACGATCGAGACCGACCCCGAGGTGCTGCTGAAGAAGGTGCTGGCCTCCGCCGAGATGAGCGGTACGAACCTCTCCGACGCAGTCACCACCGCCGAGGCGTACGTCGTGCCCGCGAAGGGGGAGAAGCGGTTCACCGTCGCGGCCCTCGACCTGGGCATCAAGGAGATGACCCCGGAGCGGATGGCCGAGCGCGGCATCGAGGTGCACGTGCTCCCGGCGACTGCGACCCTCGAGGACGTCAAGGCGGTCGGCGCCGACTCCGGCGGCCCCGACGGGCTCTTCTACTCCAACGGCCCCGGCGACCCGGCCGCGACCACCGGCCAGGTGGAGCTGCTCCAGGCGGCGCTGGCCGAGGACATCCCCTACTTCGGCATCTGCTTCGGCAACCAGCTCTTCGGCCGCGCGCTCGGCTTCGGGACGTACAAGCTGAAGTACGGCCACCGCGGGATCAACCAGCCGGTCATGGACCTCACCACCCGCAAGGTCGAGGTGACCGCCCACAACCACGGCTTCGCCGTCGACGCGCCGATCGACGGGGAGATCACGACGCCGTACGGCATCGCGACCGTCTCCCACGTCAACCTCAACGACGACTGCGTCGAGGGCCTCGAGCTCAAGGACGCCGAGACCGGGAAGCTGAAGGGCTTCTCGGTCCAGTACCACCCGGAGGCAGCGGCCGGCCCGCACGATGCCGCCTACCTCTTCGACCGGTTCATCCAGCTCATGGAACACAGCCTCATGGCGAAGGAGGTCTGAGATGCCCAAGCGCGAGGACATCAAGTCCGTGCTCGTGATCGGCTCCGGCCCGATCGTCATCGGCCAGGCCTGCGAGTTCGACTACTCCGGCACCCAGGCCTGCCGGGTGCTGCGCGAGGAGGGGATCCGGGTCGTCCTGGTCAACTCCAACCCGGCCACGATCATGACCGACCCGGAGTTCGCCGACGCGACCTACGTCGAGCCGATCACCCCGGAGTTCGTCGAGAAGGTCATCGCCAAGGAGCGCCCCGACGCGCTCCTGGCCACCCTCGGCGGCCAGACCGCGCTCAACTGCGCGGTGGCGCTCGACGAGCGCGGGATCCTGGAGAAGTACGACGTCGAGCTGATCGGCGCGAGCATCGACGCCATCCAGCGCGGTGAGAACCGCGAGGAGTTCAAGAAGATCGTCGCCGAGCTCGGTGGCGAGAGCGCCAAGTCGGTCATCTGCCACTCCATCGACGACCTGCTCGCCGGCGCCGAGCAGCTCGGCTACCCGGTCGTGATCCGGCCGAGCTTCACCATGGGTGGCTCCGGCTCGGGGTTCGCGTACAACGAGGCCGAGCTGCGGCGTCTGGGCGGCGCCGGCCTCGCGGCCAGCCCCACCACCGAGGTGCTCCTGGAGGAGTCCATCCTCGGCTGGAAGGAGTACGAGCTCGAGGTCATGCGCGACCGCAAGGACAACTCGGTCATCGTCTGCTCGATCGAGAACCTCGACCCAATGGGCGTGCACACCGGCGACTCGATCACCGTCGCCCCGGCCCTGACACTGACCGACCGCGAGTACCAGAAGCTCCGTGACCTGGCGATCGGCATCATCCGCGCCGTCGGCGTGGACACCGGCGGCTGCAACATCCAGTACGCCGTCAACCCGGCCGACGGCCGGATCATCGTCATCGAGATGAACCCGCGCGTCTCGCGGTCCTCGGCGCTGGCCTCCAAGGCGACCGGCTACCCGATCGCCAAGATCGCCGCCAAGGTCGCGATCGGCTACACCCTCGACGAGATCGAGAACGACATCACCGCCGGGCCGAACGGTTCGACAGCCGCGTCGTTCGAGCCCACGCTCGACTACGTCGTCGTCAAGGTCCCGCGCTTCGCCTTCGAGAAGTTCCCGGGTGCCGACACGACCCTGACCACCCACATGAAGAGCGTGGGCGAGGCGATGGCGATCGGCCGCAACTTCACCGAGGCCCTGCAGAAGGCGCTGCGGAGCCTGGAGAAGCCCGAGGCGGTCTTCGACTGGACCCAGGAGGTCGTCGAGCTCGACAAGCCCGCACTCCTGGAGGAGATCAAGGTTCCGACCGACGGCCGGCTCAAGCGGGTCATGGACGCGATCCGCTCCGGCGCGACGCCCGAGGAGATCAACGAGAGCACCAGGATCGACCCCTGGTTCATCGACCAGCTCTTCCTGATCAACGAGATCGCCCAGGAGATCATCGCCTCGCCGGAACTGACGGCCGACGTGCTGCGCTACGCAAAGCGTCATGGCTTCTCCGACCACCAGCTCGGCAAGATGCGTGGCATGACCGCGGACGTGGTCCGCGGCGTACGCCACGCGCTGGGCATCCGGCCGGTCTACAAGACCGTCGACACCTGCGCGGCCGAGTTCGAGGCGCGTACGCCGTATCACTACTCCTCCTACGACGAGGAGACCGAGGTCGCGCCCCGGGAGAAGGAGGCGGTGATCATCCTCGGGTCCGGTCCCAACCGGATCGGGCAGGGGATCGAGTTCGACTACTCCTGCGTGCACGCCTCCCTCGCGCTCAGCGAGGCCGGCTATGAGACCGTGATGGTCAACTGCAACCCGGAGACGGTCTCGACCGACTACGACACCTCCGACCGGCTCTACTTCGAGCCGCTCACGCTGGAGGACGTGCTCGAGATCGTCCACGCCGAACAGCAGGCCGGGCCGGTTGTCGGAGTCATCTGTCAGCTCGGCGGGCAGACCCCGCTGGGGCTCGCGCAGGCGCTCAAGGACAACGGCGTACCGATCGTCGGCACCAGCCCCGAGGCGATCCACCTCGCCGAGGAGCGCGGCGCCTTCGGCCGCGTGCTGGCCCAGGCCGGTCTGGTCGCGCCCAAGCACGGCATGGCCACCACGTTCACCGAGGCCCGCGAGATCGCCGCCGAGATCGGCTATCCGGTCCTGGTGCGTCCCTCCTACGTCCTCGGCGGCCGCGGCATGCAGATCGTCTACGACGACGAGGCGCTGCGCTCCTACATCGAGGCCGCGACCGAGGTCACCCCCGACAAGCCGGTGATGGTCGACAAGTTCGTCGACGACGCCGTCGAGATCGACGTCGACGCCCTCTACGACGGCACCGAGCTGTTCCTGGGCGGCGTCATGGAGCACATCGAGGAGGCCGGGATCCACTCCGGTGACTCCTCCTGCGCGCTGCCGCCGATCACCCTGGGCGCTGCCGAGGTCGAGCGCATTCGCGTCGCGACCCTTGCGATCGCCGAGGGCGTGGGCGTACGCGGCCTGCTCAACATCCAGTACGCCCTCGGCTCCGACGTGCTCTACGTCATCGAGGCCAACCCGCGTGCCTCCCGCACGGTCCCGTTCGTCTCCAAGGCGACCGCGACCCCGCTGGCCAAGGCCGCCGCTCGGGTGATGCTCGGTGAGTCGATCGCGCAGCTGCGTACGGCCGGGGTGCTCCCGACGACGGGTGACGGCGGCGCGCTGCCGCCGACCCAGCCGATCGCGGTCAAGGAAGCGGTCATGCCGTTCAACCGGTTCCGCACCCCCGAGGGCCAGCAGGTCGACACCGTGCTCGGCCCGGAGATGAAGTCGACCGGCGAGGTCATGGGGCTCGACTCCGACTTCGGTCGTGCCTTCGCCAAGAGCCAGGCCGGCGCGTTCGGTCCGCTGCCGACCTCGGGCCGCATCTTCGTGAGCATGGCAAACCGCGACAAGCGCACCATGATCTTCCCGATCAAGGTGCTCGCCGACCACGGTTTCGAGATCTTCGCGACCGAGGGCACCGCCGAGGTGCTGCGCCGCAACGGCGTGCCCTCGCGGCTGATGCGCAAGCACTCCGAGGGCACCGGGCCCGACGGGGAGAAGACCACTGTGCAGCGAATCCTCGACGGCGAGGTCGACCTGGTCATCAACACGCCCAACGGCACCTCCAACGCGAAGTCCGCCCGGATGGACGGCTACGAGATCCGCACCGCCGCGGTGATGGCCAACATCGCCTGCATCACCACGGTCCAGGGTCTCGGCGCCGCGGTGCAGGGCATCGAGGCGCTACGGCGCGGTGAGATCGACGTACGCAGCCTGCAGGAGTGGCGCGACATCGTCGGACACCACGACGGCGGAGTCTCGGCCAAATGAGGGCGTACCGGACGCTGTTCGACAAGGTCCTGACGAAGTCGGATCCCGAGCGCGCCCACCAGCAGGCCTTCGCGGCGATCCGGGCCGCCGGTCCGGCGCTGGCCAAGGCGCGTACGCCCGGATCGCCGGTGCACGCGATGGGGCTCACCTTCCCGAACGTGATCGGGCTGGCCGCGGGCTTCGACAAGAACGCGGTCGGCATCGACGCGCTGGGCGGACTCGGGTTCGGCCACGTCGAGATCGGCACGGTCACCGGTGAGGGCCAGCCGGGCAACCCCGCGCCGCGGCTCTTCCGGCTGCCCGCCGATCGTGCCGTGATCAACCGGATGGGCTTCAACAACGACGGCGCCGAGGCGGTCGCCGCCCGCTTGGCGAGCCGGCTCGAGCGGCGCGGCACCGCCACGGGCGGGCCGGTCCTCGGCATCAACATCGGCAAGACGAAGCTGGTGCCGGAGGACGACCAGGCGGCCGTCGAGGCCGACTACGCCAAGTCGGCGCGGCTGCTGGCCCCCTACGCCGACTACCTGGTCGTCAACGTCTCCTCGCCCAACACGCCCGGCCTGCGCAGCCTGCAGTCGGTGGAGAAGCTGCAGCCGCTGCTGGAGCATGTCCGCTCCATCGCCGACCAGGTGACCAAGCACCGAGTCCCGCTGCTGGTCAAGATCGCTCCCGACCTGGCCGACTCCGACGTCGTCGAGGTCGCCGACCTGGCGATGGCGATCGGCCTGGACGGGATCATCGCGACCAACACCACGATCGGTCGTGAGCACCTCGTCTCGGCGCCCGCCGAGATCACCGCCGCCGGCGCCGGCGGCCTCTCCGGCGCTCCGCTCAAGGCGCGCGCGCTCGACGTCCTGCGGCTGCTCCGCAGCCGGGTCAACGCCGAGATGACCCTCGTCGGTGTCGGTGGCATCACCACGCCTGCGGACGCTCGTGAGCGTCTCGAGGCCGGTGCCGACCTGCTCCAGGGCTACACCGGGTTCATCTACGAGGGCCCGCTCTATGCCCGGCGGATCGCGAACGGGGTGCGCCCATGACCTTCGGTGCTCGCTATGTCGCGGCGCTCGCCGAACGGGGGCGGCTCTGCGCAGGAATCGATCCACACGCCTCGCTGCTCATCGACTGGGGGTTGAACGACGACCTGGCCGGGCTGGAGAAGTTCGCCCTCACGGCGGTCGAGGGCCTGGCGCCGTACGTCCCCGTCGTGAAGCCGCAGAGCGCCTTCTACGAGCGTTTCGGCTCCCGCGGTGTCGCGGTGCTGGAGCGGGTCATCGCCGAGTCGAAGGCCGCCGGTGCGCTGGTGCTCCTCGACATCAAGCGCGGCGACATCGGCTCGACCAGCCAGGCGTACGCGGATGCCTATCTCGATCCCGCGAGCCCGCTGGGCTCCGACGCGGTGACGGTGAGCCCCTATCTCGGCTTCGGTTCGCTGACGCCGTTCGTGGAGACGGCGACGAGGTTCGACGCCGGGCTGTTCGTGCTCGCCCTGACCTCCAACAAGGAGGGCCCCGAGGTGCAGCACGCGACGGTCGAGGACGGCCGTAGCGTCGGCCGGGTCATGCTCGACCATCTGCGCCGGCTGAACGAGGGGTCGACGCCTCTGGGCTCGTTCGGCGCGGTCGTCGGCGCGACCATTGACGGGGCGGACGGTGCCGGCGTGGCGTACGACTTCGGTTTCAACGGACCCATCCTGGCGCCGGGCTTCGGGGAGCAGGGCGGCACCCCGGCCGATCTCGCCCGCATCTTCGGCGCCGCCAACGCGAGCGTCGTCGCCAGCACCAGCCGCGGTCTGCTCCGCAAGGGTCCGAGCGTCGCTGCGCTGCGGGACGAGGCGCTGCGGCTGCGCGACGAGCTCGGCTGAGGTCTGTTACTTCGTCAAGGTATGCAGCCGAAGGGATGGGTCCTTCGGCGGCAGGCGTGGCATGGTCCG